>JANMSY010000313.1:0-7464 GCA_031389865.1 Anaerolineales bacterium
AAGAGTGGATAATTGTGTGGGCTTGCCCAATAGTTTCACCACGGAGTACACGGAGAACACAGAGAAAACCTTCTACATTCTCCGTGAACTCTGTGTTCTCTGTGGTGAGAAGAGATATGGCCCATTCTTTTAGCCACTCCCGAAACCTGTTCCTTTAATTAATGGTTCTATAAGGTTTTTGTGGTTGTCAGGGTTGCAATCTTACCCAATCAACTGTATAATCCCCACTACACTTTTTCTACCGGAGCCTCAATTGACAGATCAGAATCAAGCCTTGCCTGCCCAAGGGAGTGATGCCAATCAGCAGGAAGAACAACATAATAATAACAATCAAACGATGGAGTCCTTGCTGAACGAACAGGAAATGAACGTTGACTTGCCTCAGCCCGGCGAGATTCGCATTGGAATGATCGCAAGCATTAGCCCAAGTCAGATTCTTGTCAGCATCGGCGCCAAGTCTGAAGGCGTTGTTTCTGGTCGCGAATTGGACCAATTGTCGGCTGAGGAACGTGAAGCGCTCAAAGTGGGCGAGGAAGTTCACGTCTATGTAATCAATCCTGAGGATGAAAACGGCAATGTCGTCCTTTCACTGAAGCGCGCCCAGGAACAGATCTCGTGGGAAAACGTCGAGAAACTGGTCGCGGGCGATACCGTCATCGACAGCAAGGTGATCGGCTTCAACAAAGGCGGCTTGATCGCGGCAGTCGAAGGGCTGCGCGGGTTTGTGCCTTCCTCACAGATCAGCGCCATGCGTCGCAGCCAGTCTAGCGGTGACACACCCGAGCAGCGCTGGCAGAAGATGATCGGTCAGCCTATTTCAGTCCGTGTGATCGAAGTGGACCGCGAACGACGACGCCTTATTCTCTCGGAACGTGCTGCGAGTACCGAATCACGTCAGTCCATTAAGGAACGTGTGATCGATGAACTCGAAGAAGGTAAGGTGTACACAGGCCGTGTCACCAGCCTTGCGAATTTCGGCGCCTTTATCAATATCAACGGTGCAGATGGCCTCGTCCACCTCTCTGAACTTTCGTGGGACCATATCGAACATCCGCGTGAAGTGTTGGAAGTGGGACAGGAAGTCCAGGTCAAGGTCATCAACGTGGACCGCGAGAAGAAGCGCATTGGCCTTTCTGTCCGTGCATTGCAGAATGACCCGTGGAGATCACGAGTTGAAAAGTATAGTGTTGGTCAATTGGTGGAAGGCATTATCACGCGCCTGACCAAATTCGGTGCATTTGCCCGTCTCGAAGGCGATATCGAAGGTTTGATCCACATTTCCGAAATTGCCGAGCACCGCATTGAACATCCGAAGGAGGTGCTCAAGGAAGGTGAAGTCAAGAGTCTGCGTGTCATTCGCATCGACCCCGACCAGCACCGCATCGGCTTGAGCCTTCGCAAAGTGGACTCGGCAGCATTTGCTGATAAAGACTTCAAGCTGCTCACCGCCGGATTCAACACTGAAGATGAGCCGGAAGAAGCCTCCGATACTTCAGAAGATACTTCAGAAGATGCCTCAGGTGATGCTCCTGAAGAAAACAAGGAAGCCTAACCTGAAACCAAGAGCGCACCCACGGTGCGCTCTTTCACCATTATGCCCCTGATCATCGATTCGCACCAGGACCTTGCATGGAATATCCTCACATATGGGCGCGATTACACGCGCTCTGTGAATGAAACACGCCGCCTCGAAGCGGACACGACAACGCCTGAACGCAATGGTGACTCCATCGTTGGCTGGCCCGAATACCAGCGCGGACAGGTTGCTGCGGTTTTTTCGACGCTATATGCCACGCCTGCAAAAAGGAGGGAAGCGCACGATACCATCTGGTATGCCGATTATGAGACCGCACATCGTCTCTATCGTGACCAGGTCACGGTATATCGCAGACTGGTTGATTCGCATCCAGACAAATTCCGCCTCATTTCCTCAACGAAGGAGCTTGATTCCGTCATTGACCATTGGTCCAGGCCCGCAGGCAATGGCGAGCGTAGCGAGGGTCATCCCGTTGGCTTGATTTATCTTATGGAAGGCGCGGACGGCATCCGCTCGCCGCATGAACTCAGCGAGTGGTATGACATGGGCTTGCGCCTGATCGGCCTTGCCTGGGCAGGGACGCGTTACTGTGGGGGAACAGGCGAACCAGGGCCATTAACTCCCGAAGGCCGTGAACTCATTTCAGCGATGGCTGATTACAAGTTCGTACTCGATCTCAGTCACATGGACGAGGCCGCTGCGCTTGAATCGCTTGACCGTTATGAAGGTCCAGTCATGGCAACGCATGCGAATTGCGCGGCGCTGATGCAGGGTGCCGATACCAACCGCCACCTGCCTGATCGCGTCATCGAGGGGTTGATTGAGCGCGATGGTGTGATTGGGTTGATCCCTCTCAACTCCTTCCTCAAAGTGGGCTGGTTGCGCAAAAACGGCAGCCGCCGTGAGGAGGTCCCTTTGGACACATTGATCGCGCATATCGATCACATCTGTCAGATCGCCGGTGACTCTTTGCATGCGGGCATCGGCTCGGATTTTGATGGTGGCTTTGGCCTGCAATCCATTCCCCTCGAATTGGATTCGATCGCTGATCTGCAGATGATTGCACCCAGATTGCTGGAACGCGGATACGATGAATCGGATGTTGAAAATATTCTGGGTGGAAATTGGTTGAGATTCCTGAGAAGGAACCTGCCTTCATGAATGGCGAACCTGCAAACGGCAGCATATCCTATTTGAGAATGCGTTTCAGCTTGATTGCGGTGGCCCTTGGATTATTGATCTTCGCCATTGGGACAAAACCCGATTGGTTCGGCTGGAATAGAGTCCCCGTGGTGGGGTTTATCCAGATCGTAGTTTTTCTGATCGGTCTGGCTTTGATCTGCCTCGGCGGATTTGTAGGGCTTGCCTCGTTATGGGGAAAAGAACAGCGCAGCATTATTGCTGACATTGGCCTTCGGCTCGTGGGTACTGGATATGTGATCTCCGTATTCGCAGGCATGGCGGATGTATTCGGCATGGGTTCGCAGGCTCTGCCAAAGGTGCCTCATTTTGGCCCATGGCAGGCCTGGGGTGTATTGATTGGACAGTCGGTCATTGCAATCGGTTTCCTGATGCTTATCCCCTATCAGTATTACTTCAAACAAGCTCACGAATAAAAAATCCCCAAAAAGGGATTTTTTTGCTTATATCGCGTGATGCCCTCGAACACCAGGGTTGAACGCCATTCTTATGAGTTCGGTATTTATTTTCAGCAGGGGATCGCCGATCTTTGTAGCAAACGTATCCCACCAGATCAATAGAAATGGCTTGCGAAGCCCGATCAATAAAACAGTGAAAACAACCAGGAAACCTGCGAATAGCAAGGCCCGTAAGAAAAATACAAAAATCCCCAGGCTCAAAAATAGCAGGAATGTAAACGGTGCAAGAATGATTGCAAGAGGATGATACTCACGCTTTTTAGGGTCATCTGATTTGCGGCGCACGTTGACCACATATGTGTATGCCACACATACTAAAATAAATGACAAGAATGCGAGTGTGCAATTGCCGATATCATCCAAGTGGTAAAGCAGCATGGTTGTTCACCCCGACATTGGTTCTCCGATATACATTTTATAACCATTTGGTGCCTTGTACGCAAGTAACAAACATCCCGGGTTGTGGTAACCCGGAATGTTTGTTCCTAGCTTTCATCACTTAAAAAGCGTTTTGCAGTTTCTACAAGCATGGCTGTGCCAATCGGCAGGGCACGCTCATCGAGGTCAAACTTTGGATGGTGCAGCAAATAGTCCTCGTGTCCTTTTTTTTGCGTGCCAAGTGTGAACATTGCCCCGGGCGCATATTTCATAAACTCCCCGAAATCCTCCGCACCCAGTGTTTTCTCGATCTCGCGTACATTTTCCATACCCAGCAGATCCTTGCCCGCACTTTCAATGACATCGGCAACCATTTTGTCGTTGATCATGGGTGGACCGCCAATTTCGAATCTGATTTCGTAGTTCCCGCCAAGCGCCTTGACAATATCGAAGGCGCACATCATCTCTTCGTGGATCTGTTGATGGACTTTTTCATTCGTAAAGCGCAGGGTACCTGTCAGCTTCACGCTTTCAGGGATGACATTCTCGGTGAAGCCTCCATGGATCGAGCCGATGCTGACAACCGCGGGCTCAAATGGATTGATACGACGGGAGATCATTGCATTCAGTGACATGATCACATGCGAGAGCAGGTAGAACGGGTCAATGGTTTTGTCTGGATGCGCTCCGTGCCCGCCTTTCCCTGTGATCGTTGCATACCAGGTATCCACGCCGCCTGAATTGGGGCCGGCGTTAATGCCGATCGTGCCAACAGGTCTCATGGGGTCAACATGCTGGGCAATGACATAGTCCACGCCATCCATGGCGCCTTCTGCCGACATGCGCTGCGCGCCGCTTTTGCCTTCCTCGTCTGCGGTCTCCTCACAGGGTTGGAAGAGAAAGCGTACACGCCCAGGCAGTTTCTCTTTGGACAATAACAACGCCGCACCGAGAGCCATGGCGGTATGCGAGTCGTGCCCACAGGCGTGCATGGCGCCGACGTTCTGTGACACATAGTCATATTCATTTTGTTCCAGGATGGGAAGCGCGTCCATGTCCGCACGGATGGCGACAACTTTGCCGCCCTCACCGATCTCTGCGACGACGCCGGTCTTCCCGACGCCGCGCTTGACCCTGTATCCCATCTTCTCCATTTCATCCGCGACGATTTTGGAAGTGCGATGAAGTTCAAAGCCGAGTTCGGGGTGCATATGAAAGTCGCGCCGCCATTCAATAAGTTCCTCTGAAATTGCATGTGCCTGTTTGAGCATGGTTTCTCCTTTGTGCGTATACACGTATACAGGTTCTTGTGTACTTGTTTACGTGCTCACTTGTTCACCTTTTTCGTCGTTTCCTTTTCCGCCGCTGCCATAATTCTATCCAGTTCCTTCTCCTGCTGCGGCTCCAATGGCAGGACAACATGTTCGCGCAGGATTCGTTCCGCTTCGTCTGCTGCATGATCCGCCATTTGTTTGCGTTCAAGTTTCTCATCCCAGGTATCCCATGAATTGCGTTCGGCAAGTTTGGTGAGCGCCAGCTCACCTGCTCTGAGATGCTTCATTGTATGCTTTTGTCCCAGATAGTTGCGCGTGCCGTTCATCACATTGCCGATGATATCCACTGCAAGATGTTCCACATCCGCAGATAAACCATTTCGCAGGCGCATCACGCTCCCCACGAGTTCGTTGTCCAGGACCATTTGGGCAAACGAACCCATTACACCTGCCTCCATTTCGCCGATACCGGAGATCTCATCCGCGCCTGCGAGAGCGGGGATCGTCGCATTGAGTCCGCGTTCAAAGGCATTCTGCGCGTCGAGCGTATGCGCGTTCGTGGAAAATCCGTATACATTGACAGGGAATCCGTAGTAATGCCCAAGTTGAACCGTGCCGGCGGAGGAAAGTCCCAGTTCCACGCCGCCCCAGATCAATCCCGTGCGTGGCTCCAGCATGCCAAGTCGTCCACAGTAGACAACGCCGCATCCGGGGTTGATGATCTGTGCCAGTACCAGCGGAGCCAGCGATTCCGCGCTCTGTTGCACAATACTTCCTGTGATGGTCATGGGCGAAGTCGCGCCACCCGTCGGGCAGGGAAGATTGGCGTGGATTACGCCTGCCTTTGCCATTTCCATGATCGCTTCCGCAGCGATATCGTGCATCGTGAGCGGGCTGACCGGGGAGAGGGACAGGGTCAGCTCATGCGCGGGCGTGCCGACCACCGCCGCCATTTCGACCGCATACCTGACCTCATGCCCGAATTGAATGCCCGGGCCCTGTACCGGTTTGGTGGTATTCGAAAGTGCCTGGCGATACATGTGCAGTGCCATGAGTTCATTGGAAACATCGGGCGGCGTGAAGAACGGTGTGACAGTGTGACAGTTTGGCAATGCATCGAGCAGGCGAATGGCATTACAGGCATCTTCATTTGTTGCAACATGGCGTGTGGCGGTCTTTGCATCGAACACATCCCGGGCCCCACCCAGATTATGGAAATATACATTTCCGTCGCCCAGGGTGTTGACCTGTCCATTACGCCCGCGAATACAGGGGCGCTTGTTGGCTTTTGCTACACTGTCCATGACAAGGTCGCGAGGCAAGCAGACACGGTTGCCATTCATCGTACAACCTGCGTCCGTCAAAATTTCCAAACTAGGCTTGTGCGTCCAGATAATTCCCACTTCGCTCATGATTTGAAGAGTTGCTTCGTGCATGGCCCTGACATCGTCATCCGATAAAAACTTTAATCTCTCCATGTGTGCTCCTGTACATTATTCCTTTCCAACACCTTTGCTAAAAAATCCACACGCCTCACTTCTGCATCGATCACGTTTTCAATTTGCAAAAACGAATGACCCACATCTTCATACAGCAACAATTCCACATCTTTGCCAAGTTCAGTAAGTTTATCATGCGCATCCAGCGAATCACTTGCAGGGCAACGCAGGTCATTGCCTCCGCAGATCAATTGCACAGGTGCATTCACGCGATCGAGGAAAAAATAAGGTGACGCATTGTGCCATGTCTCATAATTTTCCTTTGGATCGCCCATGTTTTCAATATTCCAATGCTGCAGATCTTCGCGCGAATCTTCATGTGATTTGAACCAGTTCATGAATGGGACAACTGCAGAACCGCCACGCCATAAATTGGGATACTGAGTCAGGCATGTCATTGTCAGATACCCGCCGTGACTTCTCCCTGTCACGGCAACTCTGTTTGCCAACCCTTTACTCAAAAGATAATCGACTCCTGCCGCGCAATCACGCGTATCCACGCCGCCCATGTCAAAGCGACTCGCGATCTGCCAGGCGCGACCGGATCCTGTTGAGCCGCGGTAGTTGGGCGCAAGCACCGTCCAGCCGCGTGACGCCATGTGCAACATGAACGGGTCCCACAAAAATTGGACATGCCAGTTGGGTCCGCCATGGATGTTGACTACTGCACAATCTCCAATACCACGATACAGCAAGGCGGGTACAGACACACCTTCATTGTCGTAGGAAACTTCCTGCGGCATCATAAACTCTACATCATGCAGTTTATCGGGGAGCGATTCTGTCAGTTGCTCGAATGTGCCCTCCTCATTCAACTTCCACAGATCAGGCGGCTGCGTCGGACTTTCGAACACACGAGCCCAACTGTCATCTTGCACTGTGCAATCTAGCAATGTGGTTCCAACTTTGATCGGAGCAACATTGCGCCCTGAAAAATATTTTCTCTCTCGATGGTACAGATCGGAGACGGCGCCCCAGAAATGATCACTAAATGCCTGACCGGAGAACTGATCCTGCGCATAGGTCATCGTGCAGTCCCGCATATTCCGGTAGGTATCCGGTGCGTCTAACAAGGCGCCAACACGGTTGGTCAGTTGAGATACCAGGGAATCCTCGAG
>JANMSY010000315.1:0-5720 GCA_031389865.1 Anaerolineales bacterium
AAGAGTGGATAATTGTGTGGGCTTGCCCAATAGTTTCACCACGGAGTACACGGAGAACACAGAGAAAACCTTCTACATTCTCCGTGAACTCTGTGTTCTCTGTGGTGAGAAGAGATATGGCCCATTCTTTTAGCCACTCCCCCCTGTCGAAGGTCCGCATAGGGAATGGGCGGTGCGGGTTATAATTCCGTTTATCCTCGCCAAAGGAGAGAGTTATGTATGATAAAAAGAAACTGGATGAGCTAAAAGACTCGCTTGCAAGGTGGGAAGAGACTTCACTGCAAAAAGCATTATCGTCGCTGCCTGAACGCGCCGACGAATTCATCACAACCTCCTCTGAACCGATCCACCGACTCTACACCCCGCTCGATACTGCGGATCTGGACTACGCGTCCTCACTTGGACTACCGGGTGAATACCCGTTTACACGCGGAGTCCACCCCACGCTTCACCGCTCCAAACTCTGGACGATGCGCATGTTTGCCGGCTTCGGCACGGCGGAAGAGACGAACGCGCGCTTCAAATATCTGCTTGACCAGGGACAGACTGGCTTATCAGTTGCGTTTGACCTTGCCACCCTGATGGGCTACGACACAGACCAGCCCGAAGCATTGGGTGAATTTGGCAAGTGCGGAGTTGCCATCTCTTCATTGAAAGATATGGAGATCCTGTTTGATGGCATTCCGCTTGAAAAAGTGTCCACGAGCATGACGATCAACTCACCTGCCTCCATCATCTGGGCCATGTACCTTGCCGCTGCAGAAAACCAGGGCGTCCGGCTGGATCAACTGCGAGGCACGATCCAAAACGATATCCTCAAGGAATTTATTGCCCAGAAGGAATACATCTACCCGCCCGAACCGTCCATGCGGCTGGTCGTGGATACCATGGAATTCGGCGCGCAGAAAGTGCCGCAATGGAACACCATCTCGATCAGTGGATACCATATCCGTGAAGCAGGCTCTACTGCCGCACAGGAACTGGCATTTACCCTGGATGATGGACTTGAATACGTGAGATGGGGCATTGCGCGCGGCATGGATGTAGACGACTTCGCACCCCGCCTTTCTTTCTTCTTTAATGCCCATAATGACTTTTTTGAAGAGATCGCAAAATACCGTGCTGCACGTCGTATCTGGGCGCGTGAGATGAGGGAAACATTCAAGGCAAAGAATCCACGCTCATGGCTGCTGCGCTTCCACACGCAAACCGCCGGAGTCAGCCTCACTGCACAACAGCCGGAGAATAATGTTGTACGAGTCGCACTCCAGGCTCTTGCCGCCGTGCTCGGCGGCACGCAGTCTCTACATACCAATTCGCTCGATGAAGCGCTGGCACTCCCCTCGCAGCATGCCGTGACCATTGCCCTGCGCACACAACAGATCATCGCGGAAGAGTCGGGTGTAACGAACACGGTGGATCCGCTCGGCGGCAGTTTCTTCGTTGAGGCAATGACCGATCGGATCGAGCAGCAGGCATACGATTATTTCCGCCGCGTCGAGGATCTCGGAGGAGTCATTCCCGCCATCGAAAAGGGATTCTTCCAGAGCGAAATCTCAGATGCGGCATACCGCTATCAGCGTGAGATCGATCAGGGAATCCGCAGGATCGTGGGTGTGAACGCCTACGCGGAAAAGAAACCTCTGTCGATCCCACTCCTCCAAATGGATCCAAAAGGATATGAAACACAGGTGAAGCGGCTGGAGGAAGTCCGCAGGACGCGCGATAACGGACGCGTCGGTCAATCGCTGGATAAGCTGCGAATCGCCATGCAGGGGACCGGGAACACCATGCCGCATTTGATGGAATGTGTCCATGCGTACGTTACGCTGGGAGAAATCGTCCAGGTGATGAAGGAAGTGTTTGGAGTCTACGAAGAACCAACCATGATTTAAGTATCAGGTTCTGTTGCTTGAATAGCATTTGAATTCGCTGCTTAAACCTTTTGTTAAAGTTGTACAATACCGAAGATGACAATGAATTGCCTTGCAGAAGTGATGTTAAAAATCCTGGCAAGACTCATTGAAGAATCGTGATGGAGGCAGCCATGAGCAATGTAAAAAAAGGTGTAATCGGAATATTGACGGGCGGTGGCGATGTGCCTGGCTTGAACCCTGCGATCCGCGCGGTGACCATCCGTGCCTCGCGCGAGGGATATCAGGTGATCGGCATTCGACGCGGCTGGGCGGGGCTGATCGATGTGATCCGTGATCCTGAGGCGGATAATAGCAACAACTTCCGCATCCTGACGGAGGAGGCGGTCAACAAGGCCGGACGCACAGGCGGAACATTCCTGCACACCTCGCGCACCAACCCAGCCAGGGTCAAGCGTGACCGGCTTCCCCCTGCGCTTCAGGAAAAATATACCGCGGATGTCAACGATCTGACCGAGGAGGTCTTGAAGAATATTGACTACCTGGGAATCGATTACCTCATTCCCATCGGTGGTGATGACACGCTTAGTTACGGCGTCCGGATGTACCAGGAGGGTGTAAAGGTTATTGCCATCCCCAAGACCATGGATAACGATGTGCCCGGCACCGATTATTGCATCGGTTTCAGTACCTGTATCACACGGACCATCGAACTCGCCAACAGTTTGCGGACAGTGGCGGGCTCCCACGAACGCCTGATGGTGCTGGAAGTGTTTGGGCGATATGCCGGGTTTACCGCGATGCTGCCGGCCATGGCTGGTGCGGCAAACCGCTGTGTAATTCCCGAGTATAAGTTCGATATCGAACGGCTGGTGGAGCTGCTCATGTATGATCGCAGGCAAAATCCCAGCCAGTATTCCGTGGTGTTGGTTTCCGAAGGCGCTATGTTCGAAGGGGGCGAAATGGTTTTCGCAGACAGGAGCACGGATGCTTTCGGGCATATGAAGCTGGGCGGGATCGGTGATCTTATTTCAGCACGTATCCGGGAACTGACCGCCCAACATAACGATGGCCGCATGGTCGATACTGTTAATCAGAAACTTGGCTACCTTGTCCGCTGCGGCGACCCGGACGCGATCGATTCGATTGTCCCCATGGCGTATGGAAATCTTGCGCTGGACCTGGTTCTAAAGAAAATGCATGGGCGTCTCGTGGTGCTCAAAAATGGACGCTACGACAACATTCCAGTGGATATTGTCACCAGTACCAAAAAGACTGTTAATGTGGAACGTTTCTATAACAAGGAGCGCCTGCGTCCGAGGTTTGAAAGTTTCGAGATGAATCCCCTGTTTATCATGACGAGTGATGCGGTCTAAAACAAACACGACTCACTCCGCATTTAATCTTTCCAGCTTTTAGCCACGGATTCCACTGATTTTCACGAAAGTAGCCGACCCCGTCCTGAGAGTCGGCTACTTGTTTAGCTCATGTCGGTGGAAATAATTGAGAAATCCGTGCTTATCTGTGCAATCTGTGGCTGAATCCTTAAGTTTGGGGTTAATCATGTTATTACAAGATATCTCAAACGTTTCATCCCCCTGCACACACCGCACCTGAGGTGTGTGCAGGGGTCGGAACGATGCGAGCGTAGCGAAGAATCTCTGACAGTGAAAGTACGAGACTCTTCGGTCGCGGCGAACGCTTCCTCAGAGTGACACTTGTAGTTACTCTTCGCGCTTGATCTGAAACGAATCGAAATCCCGCGCCACAAATGAATTGGGAAAGATCGCCTGTGCTTCATTGAGCACATCCTTCTCGCGATAGCGGCGCGAGATGTGTGTGATGATCAGCTTCTTGACGCCAGCCTTAACCGCCAGTTCCGCTGCCTGACGCGCCGTCAGATGTGAGAATTGACGCGCCATTTCGGCTTCTTCATCCAGGTATGTCGATTCGATCACCAGCGCGTCCGCATCCCTGCTGACCTCGAGCAGGTCCTCCGTTTTACCGGTGTCGCCGACAACGACAAGCTTGATGCCCTTTTGAACGGGACCCAGCACATCGTCGGGTTGGATGCGTGTGCCATCCGGCAGGCTGATCTCTTTACCCGCGACCAAATCGCGTCGTTCCGGTCCGAACGGCACTCCCAGTTCATCCGCTTTTTCAGCCAGGAACGGACGTCGCTCCTTACCCTCGAAGACATATCCAAGACAATCGGGCCCGCGATGGGTGACCGAGAATGCGGTCACCGTAAAGTCGTCTGTTTCAAAAAAAGTTCCGGGCTTGATCTCGTTTAATCGAAGCGGCATGGGGGCCTGGTTGCCACGCAGGACAACTCCATAGATCAGGTCGTGGACGCGGTCGAGCGTGGAACGCCCGCCGAAGATATCGAGCTCGTCGATTGCCTCCCAGCGCAGAAAGGTGCTCAGCAACCCGCCCAGCCCAAGGATATGGTCGAGATGGCCATGGGTAAGCAAAATACGCGTAAGGTTTTTAAAGCCAATGCCCGATTGCAGGATCTGGCGCTGCGTGCCTTCACCGCAATCCACCAAAAAACGATATTCATCATGTTTGATGACCTGGGCTGAGAGACCGCGCTTGGCGGATGGCGCGGATGCCGATGTTCCTAGAAAAATAATTTCAAACAAAGTTGAGTCCTTAAGTGCAATGTTTCGTAATTTTACCCCAAAAGGAAAACAGACCATTTGTGCTATACTACAAAAACCATGCCTCTTAAGACTCCTGCTTCTCCATCAAAATCGGGCGGAAAGCCTGCGGGCAAAATTGTGACTGCGCGCGGGAAAGATAAAGGCGCATCTCACACGAAGAAAACGCGTCACACTTCGCCTCCGCCGCGACCTGTTTCCGCTGGCTGGTGGGAAAGTCTCACTGATGAGCGTAAGCTCGATGTTGTCGGTGCGGTCATGGCCGTGATAGGCTTACTGACCATGCTCGTCCTCGTCTCTTCCCAGCGCAGCCCTTTGACGGGAAGCATGGTGCGCGTGCTTGGGCAGACCTTTGGCTGGGGGATTTACATCCTGCCTCTGGGATTGATCGTGATGGGTTTGTGGCTCATCCTCCGTCGTATCGAAAAACTACCTCCTCTTTCACTCGAACGTGCAACCGGCTTGATCCTGTTTTTTCTGTGGCTGCTTGCCTTGCTGCATTCGATCATCGCCACGCCTGAAATGGCCAAGCAGGCTGCACTCGAAGGGGCCGGCGGCGGATATATCGGCAGCTTCTTCGAGCAGGCACTCATGAGTAGTTTCGGGGCCGGCGGCACAATTGTCATCCTGCTGGCATGGCTGCTTATTACCCTGACGATGATCTTCGACATTTCAGTTCAGGACCTGTTCAAGTGGTTCGGCCCGCTCATTGAACAAGTGCGGGCGGTGGCTCCAAGACGAAGCAGGCGGACCCGTCCGGCTTCTTCGCCTGAAGGTGCCGGGGTTGCATCCAACGGATTTACACCCTTGAACCGCCCTGAACCTGTTCTCCCACAGGAGATTATCGGCAGGCCTGTCACCTCCGTAAAACCCGCCGAGACAGTCATCCAATGGAAACTTCCGGATATCAAAACCATCCTTAATTCAGGCACAGCGCCATCTGTCAACGAAGAATTCATTCAGCAGAGAGCCCGTTTGATACAGGAAACGCTGGCTTCGTTCGGCGCTCCGGTTCAGGTCGTGGAAATCAACCGTGGACCCACGATCACACAGTTCGGAGTGGAGCCGCTTTTCGTCGAGACAAGAAACGGACGCACCAAGGTGCGCGTCAACAAGATCGCATCCCTTGCAGACGACCTGGCTCTCGCCCTGGCTGCGCCGCGCATCCGTATCCAGGCACCGG
>JANMSY010000704.1:0-5823 GCA_031389865.1 Anaerolineales bacterium
GAAATGAAGTACTGGTTGCTAGTGTACCAACGGCGAATGAAGATGTCAAGGCAATATACCCCATTGTTACTGCAAAGTGGTAATGTCCCCTTTGTGCAAAGTTAAAATGTCCCCTTTTGTATCTCGACGAGCTCGATAACCGAAGGGACACACAATGGACGAAATACTACCAATGAGCGCAAAAGAATTAACACGACTGGAAGTAATGCAACGCTTGAAAGAGAAACGATTGCTGCAGAAAGAAGCAGCCACGCTGCTGGCAATGGGATCAGACGACGGCATTCTGCGGCTATGGGGACTATTGCCTTGACATCTTCATTCGCCGTTGGTACACTAGCAGCCAGTATTTCATTTCGAAGAAAGGAGACGCGTTGTATGTCAAACTTAAAATCGGTGCTTGTGAGCGATACCTGTATGGGCGCGTCTCTGTATAGCAGTTAAGCCAGATTCTTTGATTCAACTTAACAACTGCCACGGACGTACCCATGTCCGTGGCGTTTTTATTTGCCGCTTGTCTCATTAGTAACTACACTTTTTGAATGATTGTCGATGTTGGATTTCAAACTTAAAGTGTAACTAATGGTGCGGCACTCTGTTAACAGCCGCGTCCATTCGCTGTGCACCGAACCAGGAGGCAGCAATGGATGTCTGCCTGTACGAATCACCGGCCACGGAAATTTCCGTGGCTTTTTTGTTGTTAGTAGCCATATCGAATGTCACCCCGAGCATCACAAGGGGTCTCTAACAAAGAAATGCGAGACTCTCACCTGGACTCCCACTCCGTTTCACTTCGGGGACAGGTGTGCACCGAACGCAGGCGCGTTGCGAGATTGCATCGTCCCCATGCCCAGTGACATGAATGTTGAAAAGAAAGGAATGAATTTTATGTCAGCACAAGTTGTTCAAGCCGTTCACACTTATGGAAATCTTTCTGCCCGCGTAATACAAAATGGGCGTTTATCGAAAAACTTTTTTACTAGAATCCGTGCCCTGAGCACATTTACAGGAAACCCTGACAATGAATACAGACGAACCGGACGACACACGTGTGCCCGACAGGGTAGGCGTCGTCTTTCGAAAAACCCTGGGACATTACACTGTCCACGCCAACGGACGGGAACTTGACTGCACGCTCTCGTCCCTCATTCATAAACAACTGATCTACTCCACCGCCGATCCGACATCCATGCGCCAGCGGGTGCAGGAAGTACGCGGGATCGAGCATGTGGATCCGATTGCCATTGGTGACCGCGTCCGTTATGTGGATGCAGGACCAGGCCGCGGCATGATCACCGAGGTGCTGCCCCGCCTCTCAACATTTTCACGACCCGCACCTGTTCCTGGTCAACGCGCCTTCGAACAGGTCATCGCAGCGAACGCGGATCAGGTCATCCCGATTCTTGCTATTGCCAGCCCCACTCCCAAATGGGGACTCCTCGACCGCTATTTGGTCGCGGCGGAAGCAGCCGGTCTACCGTCCCTGATCGTGATCACCAAACTTGATTTGGCCTGGAAGAATCCGCAGCTCGATGAAGAGCTCGAGATCTATCACAAGATCGGTTATCCAAGCCAACGGGTCAGTTCCTCCAGCGGCGAGGGTATTGAGGAACTTAAATCTGCCCTGCAGGGACGCATGTCCGTGCTGGTGGGAAAGTCCGGCGTTGGGAAGACATCGCTGCTGAATGCCATCCAGCCCGGGCTGGGCCTGCGCGTCAAAGCGGTCAGCTCGGGTGAACTGGGCAAGGGCCGCCATACCACCACTCATTATGAAATGTTCGAACTGGATTTCGGCGGCACACTGGTGGATACACCCGGCATGCGCGAATTTGGCTTGTGGGATATTGAAGGCGATGAACTTGCATCCCTGTTCCCTGAAATGGAGAGTTATGTGGGCCAATGCAGGTTCGGGCTGAGCTGTCAGCATGACCGTGAACCCGGCTGTGCGATTCGCAAGGCAGTCATGTCTGGCAACATTAGCCCACATCGCTATATGAGTTATATGAACCTGCGAGGTGAGCTATGAAATATTCAGCTGCCTCCTTTGGAGATTTCAAGTGCGCTCATTGTCATGTCATCGTTTCCAGTACGCACTTCCTTTCGGGAGTCAACAACCGCAACCACTGCCCGTATTGTCTGTGGTCGTGTCACCTCGATCTATACGCCGCAGGTGATCGCCTGTCTGCATGCAAGGGGCAGATGAAACCCATAGGGCTGACCCTGAAAAAGGGCAGGAACAAGTATCGGCTTGATAAGCAAGGCGAGTTGATGCTGGTCCACGAATGCATGGAATGTGGAACCCTGTCCATTAACCGCATCGCCGCCGACGATGACTCATCCAACATCATGGATGTGTTTGAATCTTCGCTGGCGAATCAGATCCATTCCATTTGTGAAATCCATGGCATCGCTGTGCTCAAGACCCATGACAGGGATGTTTTATCGAAACAACTTTATGGAGGACGGACGGAAGGATCTGGCACTCTTTGGTGATATGGCACATCTCTCCGAAACCGCCATGCAGTCATCCACGCTATTTAACGGTGGTACCTGATTACCTTACAGAATGGTTTTGGGATGCAGAAAAACGCTGATTTTCGCTGATTCAAAAAGGGAAATCTGCGTTTTCAGCGTGAATCAGCGTCCCGATTTTGAAAGTGTAAGGTAATCAACGGTGGTACACTGATTTTGACAATTAAAGTCTGAATCACTGGATTCGTGCGGTCCATGAGCCGCCAAACCCGTTATGGGTCTGGCGGCTTTCTTATCCCCACAGCAATGACGGACAATGTACGATCCAGGCTTGCACAAAAGATTCTCTGTTTGACTTTCGAAGGGATGCCCCATGTCACAGGAAAATAAAAACCCGTTGATCTTTCGACATCTGTTCCCGCGGAAAAGTCCTCCCCACCCTCACGGCGGGGTTTGTCATACGTCTACACAGATTTGAGAGGCTCACGCCAGCCAACAGAGTTTTGTCCTATAATAGAGTAGCAGCAAGAAATATGAAATTGGGAGGGTCATATGAGTGATTTTGATACACCAAGCCTGTTCTTCCGCGTCGACCTTTTAACAGGTTGCAACAATCTTGTCAGTTTTTCCCAATCGCTTGGCGATAACTTCGAGAACGCACACCTTCAACCCCTCTCGCTCATCGTCATTGACATCTACCAGCTGCGGGATATCAACCGTATCAAAGGCTTTGAGTACGGAGACAGCATCCTGCGCTGGATGGGCATTGCCATCAAAGACGAGACCAACTCCACGGTCTATCGAATCCAGGGGGATCACTTCGTTGCCGTGCTGGTTGGCGACTCGCATGAGGCGCATCAGGCAGCAGCGCGCAACCTGTTCGACCGGCTGAACGGCGAAGCACCCCAGCTCGAATTGACCCTGCCTGTTGTCCGCATGGCAGTCATCCACTTCCCTGGTGGAGCGCCGCTTAACCCCGCTGTTGTGTGGAAAAACCTCAACGAAAAACTCGAACAGACCAACGCTGACCGCCCCATCCAGATCTTTCACGCGGATACATCCGAGGCGGATACTGCCACCCTGCGTGCCATTAGCCTGATGGCAAAGCGCATTGAAACCCTGGGGGGCACTCTCCAGTATACGTTCCGGCTGGCGTACACCGACCCTGTCAGCAAGTCACCCAATATGCTTGCCATTCAGCGCAAACTTGACTTTTCTCTTAGCGAGGCCATGTTGGAGCAAACTCCTCTCAGTCTCTGTTTAATTGATGGGGATGACCTCAAGAGGTACAACAACAAGGGCTACGAGGCAGGTGATGATGTAATACGGAAGTTGAGCACAACACTCAACAACTGCCTGCGCCCAAATGATTTTCTGGGCCGCTGGCGTATGGGAGATGAATTCATTGTGGTCCTCCCTTCCACAAGTGTAGATCAGGCTGTCATCATCGCAGAACGACTGCGCGCCTCGGTGGAACTTGCTTCCCAGGAATGGCTGTACCCCACCTCGATCTCCGCTGGAATCGCCTATTACCCCAAACATGGCAAAAGCGCCAGTGAACTTCTGGAAGCAGCGGAACAAGCCCTGAAGATATCAAAGAAGAATGGAAAGAACAGGGTCACAGTTGTCCCCTAGACTCAACAGGGGATTTTTCACTTGACAGAAACGGTAAGAATTGTAGAATAGCTGCTATCATTCATTCCATGAACGCTTTTAACTATTGCTCCTGTCTGTGGCGGGGTTCATAACCACGCCTAAGACGGCCCTCCCCGCAAGCAGTCAACGACTTGGGACAGTGGAATGACCCCCGCGCACGACTAAATCCCGATGCGCAGGATGGCTCACTGTCCTTTTGTTTTTATACCCAGGGCGGTCACAAATTGCGCTTTTTCAAAGGTGGGAAAGCGCAATTTGTGACCGTGGGCATTATATGTTGACTGCTTTTGATTTAAGACAACTTCGAAAAGGAAAATAATCATGGCTTACGTACATCCCGAATACCTTGTAGATACAGAATGGGTCGCCGCACATTTGAACGACCCCAATGTCCGCATCATCGAATCGGATGAAGACTCTTTGCTTTACCCGATGGGGCATATTCCTGGCGCGGTGCAGGTGGATTGGTTCAGCACCCTGCAGCATCCAGTACGCCGCGACTTTCTAAGCAAGGAACAGTTTGAAGAGGTCTGCTCCATATTGGGGATCAACAACGATACAGCGGTCGTCTTTTATGGCGATAAATCCAACTGGTTCGCCTGCTATGCGCTCTGGTTGTTCCAGTATTATGGGCATCAAAACGTCCGCATCATGAACGGCGGGCGCCTCAAGTGGGAGCAGGAGAAACGGCCGCTCGTTAAGGATACCCCTACGTACCCAGCTACAACCTTTCGTGCGAAGGATGCGGATAAATCCATACGTGCGTTCCGCGACGAGGTGCTGCAGCAGTCCAGTGCAGGGAAGCCGCTTGTGGATGTTCGCTCTCCAAAGGAATATTCCGGTGAATTGATCTCGATGCCGAATTATCCGCAGGAGGGAGCGACGCGTGGCGGGCACATCCCCGGTGCTGTGAGCATTCCCTGGGCGCAGGCAGTCAACGAAGCGGACAGCACCTTCAAGACTCCCGAGGAGCTGCGCGCGCTTTACGAAGGGAAGAATGTCAAACCTGACGAGGAGGTCATCGCCTACTGCCGTATCGGCGAGCGTTCTTCATTAACCTGGTTCGTGTTGAAATATTTACTGGGTTATCCGAACGTCAAGAACTATGATGGTTCATGGACAGAATGGGGTAACCTTGTGGATGCACCGATAGAAAAATAAAAATTTGCCACCGGGAATACGGAGGTACTCTGTGTTCCCGGTGGCAAAGAAAATCATGTCAAATCTTCCTCCCAAACTTCAGGAAATAGTAGATGATTTCGCCGGCATGTCGCGCGAAGAAAAACTGGAAACCTT
This sequence comes from Anaerolineales bacterium, assembly GCA_031389865.1. GTDB lineage: Bacteria > Chloroflexota > Anaerolineae > Anaerolineales > Villigracilaceae > Defluviilinea. Next base: position 5,422 of record JANMSY010000704.1, read on the forward strand.
GATCGGCTATGCCGAATCCCTGCCAGCGCTGCCTGAGCGGCTCAAAGAAGAACGCGACAAAATGGAAGCCGTGCCGGAATGCATGACTCCTGTTTTCCTGTTCCCGGAAAAACAAGCCGATGGCGGCATCATCTTCCACTTTGACATTCCACCTCAATCCCCCACTGTACGCGGACTCGCAGCCATCCTCGCCAGCGGACTACATGGCGCAACCCTTAAAGAGATTCTGTCGGTTCCCGCAGATTTTTTCTCGCCGATGAAACTGGATGAAGCTATAAGCCAGCAAAGACTGAATGGATTTATGAGTGTGCTGGCACATATGAAACAGGCCGCCGTCAGAGTGGGCAGCCAATAGTTTGGAGGGCGACTGAGCACGTCGCTCTCTTTTTATAGAAATTGATA
>JANMSY010000019.1:0-12099 GCA_031389865.1 Anaerolineales bacterium
GACGAATGGGACTGGCACCGCGTGCTCGATGTCAATCTTACAGGCGCGTTCCTGATGACCCAATCAGTAGGACGCGTGATGCGCGCCAGAGGCGGGGGCACGATCATCAATCTTGTAACGGCGACACAGGCCCCGGCCGGCAGGGACGCGGCTTTCGTTGCCAGCATGAGTGGATTAAACGCGTTCACACTTCAGGCCGCGCGCGAGTTGGGTCAGTACGGAATCGATGTCCACGCGGTGGAAAGCGCTGGAGATCAGACCGCCGAAAGGGTTCTTGCGCTGCTTGTTCAATGAATGGAGGAGCCATGAAGGAATTGCAGGAATATCGCCTGAGTTTGATCGACAGGCTTGTGGGCGCTGCTCATGAATTTCGTGCAGAGTGTCTGGCTGTGCAGGACTGCCGGGCGCCGCTGGAGGAGGCTGGATGGAATGTTCATCAGCTTGCAGTGCATACGCGTGACATAGATAAACTGGTGTATGGTTCGCGCACGCGCCGCACAGCAGTTGAATACAACCCGGAATTTCAAAACTTCGATGGTGATGCGTATATGGCTGAACATTATTCAGCCAGTGCATCGTTGAATGAAATACTGGATGAACTGGTTGAAAACGTGGAAGGGCTGGCGCAACTGCTGCGTGGATTGCCTGATGAAGCGTGGTCACGAGAGTCGCGTCATATCAGACTGGGTCGTGGCTTCACGCTGCAGACATGGGTGGAGCGGAACCTGGCACACATGGAAGAACACCTGGAAAGCATCAGGAAACGAAAAGATATAATGCCCTAGGTTACAAATTGCGCTTTTTACTCTGTGAGATGCGCAATTTGTGACCGTGAAGGGTATAGATTAAGTTAAACGCCCTACCACAAGGGAAAGCCGGTCAGGTTTGCGAACCACAGGAACAATGCCTCGTACACCTGCAAACCGATCAGGGCAGCCACGATCCCCAACGCTGCCCCCGCGATCACGTCAGAAACATAATGCACGCCCATGGCTACGCGCGCAAGGGCAACCATCGGTGCCCAGATCCACAAAAGGATCCCAAGCCACACAGGGCCAAGCGCGGATGCCACCACGGCGATCAGAAACGAACGCGCCGCATGACCAGATGGGAACGAATGCGGATCAGTATTTCGATAAATGCTGCCCCACTCACCCTCCGGCCGCCTCCTTTTCACGAGGAACTTGATGCTCATCACCAGGACCGCCAACAGGCTGATACCCGCTAACTGTACAACTTCCCATTCCCTCCAGGTGGGGTCGCTGATGAACCATAAAATGATCAGTGCCGCGCCCCAAAACCAGGAATCTCCTGAATGGGCGAAGAAGGCTGCAAGAGCGCGCAATGCGCCTGGCTTTTCGGCCACGCGCATTTCCTTTGAGAGTCGGGCATCCAATTCGATGATGGAACGCAGGTTCATTCTTTGAGCTTGGTTTTCGACTGCGGTTTGAGTTTGGTCTTTACAGTTTTCAATGCGGCAACCTTTTTCACCGCATTTGGTTTCTTCCTGGCTGTTTTGACTGGTTTTGCTTCACTCGTTCTTCGGGAGGCAGCTTTTTCCCTCGCGACAGCCTTGCGTTGTTGTTTTGCAAGGTCAATGCGCAGCAGCTCCAGTTGATGAGGCTTGTCCACATCCATGCAGGGTTCCGCTGACTCCCATTGGATGGCACGGGCTTTGATGCCGATGCGGTTGCTTACCTTGGCAACAAGATCTTCAAGCGTAATCCTGCGTGTGAGCACCTGGAAGAAGGTATCCAGCCCGATGATACTAGCCTGCTTAAGCGGGGTCTTGCGCGAACCGATCAGGGTTTCCCATAGATCGAGATGTTCGGTCGCCATCCTCACATGCGTGAGATTGATATCTGCGCCGCAGAGGGCCATATCCTTCAGCCTGGTATAGGTGCGTTTTGAATCGGGGAATCTTTTTTCCATCACTTCGCGCGAGCAAACGCCGTAATACACATCATCCTGTGTTTGCATACAGGTTTCGACAAGCCAATCCACCATGTCAGGTTGGAGCGTGGGAATATCAGACGAAACGACCAGAACGTATTCACTCTTTTTATTCAGTTCAAGAGATTTATTCACACCTGCCACAATGTTGGCAAGCATGCGTCCCTGGTTTGAAACGAAATGTATTGGCTTTTTGCAGGTGACTCCGCTTCTGGCAGAGAGACCGATCACGATGACGTTATCCACATGTTTGGCGTCCCCCAACGCGTCCAGTACCCATTGGACCATGGGCTTGCCCGCCATATCGATCAGGGCTTTCGAATCACCGTTCGAGTATTTGTAAAGCCGATCTTCCGGTCGTGGAATTCCACCAGCAGTTACGATTGCATCCATACATTCTCCTTTGTATGTTATTGCGAGGAGCGTACTTGGCAACGAAGAAATCCTGTGAATAATACAGAAGATTGCTTCGTTGTCGCTACGCTCCGCCTCGCAATGACATCCATCAGTTGAGTTCCTGTAATTGTGGCTCCAGGGATAGTTTGTCGATCATTTCAGTCAGTTCAGGCCACGTCAGTGGCCGCCCCTTGCCTGAGATGGCAACCAGCGCGGCTTCCATCATATTCGTCCCAAATGAACGTCCCTCAAGCACAGGGGTTGTTGTGACGAGATATTTTACTCCAGCCTTGCGGAAGGCTTCCACATCTTCAGGTGTGGTCGTGTTTGTGACAATGACCTTGCCCGTCAGGTCGTCGGGCATAAAGCGTTTGATATAGTGACAATCACCTGCGATCACTGTTGCCCAATCATAATATTTTCCCCATTTGGGCGTGCGCTTTTCCTGTTTTTCGCCGGTGGGGTAGATCCATGCAAAAGGTACACGACCGAGGATGGGCATCAGCAGGTTACCCAGGGTCTTCAACTGACTGATTTTGCGAATGGCAATCGGCAGGCCCAAACCAAACATAAAATCACCGAAAATAGTTTCGTAGCCGGCCTCGACAAAACTTTTGGCGAGCCCCCAGCGATCCATACCCAAAGCCACGAGGACTTTGCGCCCACGCGAATTAATGTAGTCTCCAATTTTCGCATCCAAAAATGCAGGCGCTTTGTTTTCGAGCGTGTTCTTTAACCCGCCTCCATCCACCAGAGGCGTTTTCTTCACGAAACGCACCATGGGTTGTACGGAATATAAGGGGAACCATTTTCCATCCACGAGCGCGCCGAGATCCGCGCCACCGACGCCGAAGGCATCCACCTTGCCATCAAGTTCCTGGTATTTCAAAGCAGCGGCTTCCATGTCGCCGTCTGTGCCAATGCGTTCGATGCGGACCTGCTCACCCAGTAATGTTACTTCCACGGCTTTGTTGCGCTTCGATGACCCGATGCTGATGCTGACAGCTCTTTTCATATCGTGGGGCTCCTTGGACGGGATGACGTATTATATAACGGAATCAGGGGGCGGCTGTGCAGGAAGTGTAAAGAGGAACGTCGCTCCCATCCCTGGTGTACTCTCCAGCCAGATCCTGCCGCCATGCACCTCGATGATCCTCTTCACCAGGGCAAGACCAATCCCGGTGCCATCCGTCTTTGGATCGAGCTTATTGAACAGTCCAAACACCCGTTCAAAGTGTTCGGGTGCAATGCCAATGCCGTTATCGCGCACATGGAAAATGGGTCGGCCATTCTCCCATCCCTGTTGACCCACCTCAATGCGCGGCTCCTTCTGATCTCCCATGAATTTGGAGGCATTATCCAGCAGGTTTTGCAGCACTTCCACCAGACGCGGGCGGTCAACGTAGACCACGGGCAGGTCTGCATCAATGTGCACAGCAATGCCGCGCTTCATGACCCTTCCATGCACCAGTTCCGCGGCCTCGCGCGCTATTTCTTCAAAGGATACGGAAGTGGAAGCGTTCTTGAGCCGCCCGATGCGCGAAAGCTCCAGCAATTCATTCAAGAGCCTGTGCATTTTTTCAGTGGCATCGGTAATGCGCTGGATATCCGCGGCAAGTCGTTCGCGGTTGCCAGAGGCGGCGTCCTGTTCCAGATACCCCAGGAAACCCCGTATCGTAAATAAGGGTGACTTCAGGTCGTGAGAAACTGTATAAGTGAAACGCTCAAGTTCAGCATTCTTGTTTTCCAGTTCGGTGATGAGATCCTGCCGGGCAGCAAGTTCAGTCTGAAGGTCCGAAAAGAGGCGGGCGTTTTCCAGGGCGATGGCAACCTGGTTGGCATATGTAACCGCCAACTGGGCATGCGCCTCGGTGAACTGCCCGATTTGGTAACCATCAAGTGCAATGATGCCAAACCTTTTTCCCTTTACCTTCAGAGGCACTGCCATCCAGGCGTGGATCCTGTTGTGAGGAGGTGCCCTGAACGCGCTGAAGGAAGACTGTATGTCGTCGAATAGCACATAGGGAGCAGTACCACACAGAACAGCATAGGCCGGTTCATTTTCGTTTAATTCGAAACTGCTTTCCTGTCCCAGTTCAGGGATCGCGATACCGCGCATGCTTACAATCTCCAGCATGTTGTCATGCAGCAGTTGAACAGAGGCACTGTCAAAGGGGATGACACGCTCAAGTTGTTCAAGGATACGCTCGATGGCTTCTTCTTTTTCGAGTGTTTCCGCCACGATCGCGGCGCTTTGCCTCAGGGTCTCGGCTTCTGCATTCTTATTTTCAAGCTCGGCAATGAGCCCCATCCGCTTCTCCAACTCTGTTTGAAGGTTCTCGAACAAACTGGCATGATCCAATGCAATCGCAACCTGACTGGCAAACGTCACTGCCAGTTGGGCATGATGTTCACTAAATTGATTCTTTTGTCTGCCATCCAAAGCGATCAAACCGATGACCCGGCCGCGCGTTTTTAGCGGAATCGCCAGCCAGGAATTAACATATGTATGGGGCGGCTCCTGAAAATCGCTCAGTTCAGCCTGCACGGCATGATTCAAGATGTACGGAACTTCGCCCTGTAGAATGGGAAGAGCAGAGTTGGATTCGTCGGTTAAAAATTCGAAATCAGTGCCCAACTCAGGCGGCAGGTCGCGGCCACCGATCAATATTTGGCGATTGCCCTGCACGCGCCACACCGAAGCCGTATCATAAGGAATCACCCTCCGTATCTGGTCGAGGATTCGTTGAATGATATCGGTGAATTCGAAGGTACCCACAATACTGGCCAGGCTTTCCCTCAGGGTTTCAGATTCCCTGCTCTTCATCTCAAGCTCATGGATCAGTTTCTCACGTTCGGCCTCGATCCATTTCCGTTGAGTTATATCTCGTATGAGCATCAGGGCAGTATCAGCGGCGCTTGTTACAAGCCGCACCTCCATCACGCGCCGCGTTCCGGTCATGTCAGACTCGAACTCGAACACATTCATGTGATCGCTTTCGATATCCTGTTCGATGGATCGTAGAGTTTGAACTGCCACCTCTTCAGGGAAGATATCCCGAATGTGCTTTCCAACAAAACGGTCAGACGGCACGGCTGTTTCCATACCCCTGGGGGGCACCATGTGGATGACTGTTCCATCGACAGTCAGCTCAACCACCATATCTGGAAAGGCGTTGAGCAGAGCCCGTATTCGGGCTTCACTATGCTGTAATGCCTGCATGGTCTGTCGCTGTGTGCTCATATCGTAGAACATCGCAAGGATGCAATCATCACTGCCGATATGGATTAATTCATAAAAAGAGATCACATGCCTCAGACTCCCATCTGTATGATGGAAGTGGTCATCCGCATTAAAGTGGGACTTTTGGAGTTTCAAACCTTGAACAAATTCAACCCGCTCCTGTGGTTTGTCCCACATCTGTAATTCAGCCGCCGTGTGTTCAAGCGATTCTTCGGGTTTGTAACCGGTCAACTGCCAGTAGGCATAATTTGCATCAAGCAGGCGGCCGTCCTCCAGCGTGGTGATGCAAATGGCAACGGGGCTTGATTGGAAGACCTTTCGGAAGCGTTCCTCGCTTTCACGCAGGGCAATCTCTGCCAGCCTGCGGTCGCGCAGCTCATCCTGCAAACCAGCAAGTGTTTGACGGAGTTTTTCAGTCATCGAGTTGAAGGCCCGGGCCAGGGTGCCCACCTCATCATCTGAAAGAACCGGGGCTGACGCATCCAGATCGCCCGCCGAAACGCGCGAAACCGTCTCGCTGAGCGCGCGCAGGGGAGCGGTAATCCGCTGCGCCATGAAGATCACGACGATTACCAGGATGATGGAAATAATCACACCTGTTATGGCAATTTCGAGCGCCAGCACTTCCGCAGGCCAGAGAGCTGCCTGTTCATCTATCTCCACAACCAGCGCGGCATCCTGTTCTTCCATCCAGAAATATTGCCCGATGACGGGCACACCATCATGGTTGGTATAGAAAGCGACTCCATCCTGACCATTCAACGTGGAAGGGATGGTAAACGGTTCAGGGCCCTGCGCGAGCGCAATGGGATCATCCGTAATAAGTTTATGATCGGAACTTATAAGATGGGTATCTACAGTTTCATTCATTCCCCGGTTTTCACGAATGATATCGTCGACACGCTTCATGTTGAAGTGCAGCACGAGGACCCCCACCCGTTTCTGCGTATTATCAAAGAGCGGAGTGGCAATTGTCAATGTAGTGCCGCCCAACATGGTGGACTCGTAAAAGGGCTGGGTAAAGGTTTTGCTTTTGCCTTCGATAAAGAAAGGCTGGTCTGCCTGCGACAACCCATGAAGATCGGGGATCATGGACACTGCAATGTTGCCATCAAGGTCAATGAGCTGAATATCCTGGAAATCTGCTGTACGCTGCACAATAATGGTCAGCAGTTGGTTCAGATCATGGTAGGCGGAAGCCCTGTCCTCGCTCGATGAATTGCCGCCCAGAAGTCTGCCCGAGAGTGAACGCAACTCTGGCAAGCTTGCCAAAAATATCGCGTTGCGCTGTTGATCGTCCACCCAGCGGTTCAAATTGTTTATTTTCAACTGGGCAATAACGCCAAGTTTATCTTCTATTGTAAATTGGATCGATTTAACAGCCTGGGTATAGGAGAAATAAATCACTGCGCTCAACGTAAGCAGCGCAAAACTGGTGTAATAGACAACCAGCCGGGTCTGTATCTTGAAGCTTCGGAGTATTAATGCCAGGCGGTGCATTTCTACGGGAATTGGTCTAATGAGGAAATGTCATATAAGGCGGCTTCCTGTGTAAGGTCCACTCCCTGGTAATACAAGGACAATTCCTTTAATTTGCCGGTTGCGTGCATATCGTCAAGTATTCTGTTGATCTCTGTGAGCAAACGCTGCTGATCGCGTTCGCTTGCACGGTCCAATGTCAGTGATGCATACGTGAACAGAACCGGGCCATCCAATATTTTGACAGGTGCTCCTGATTCAATTGCGGCACGTGCCTTTGGCAGGATTGTCATGATTGCATCCAGCTCAACACCATCCCCAAGAGATAATGCCTGTATGGATGGGTCCTCACTTGCGTATGCAGTGACCTGCGCATTCTTAATACGATACTCGATCTGCTCACCGGGGATTTCCAACGTGCCGTTCAAATATGCTTCAAAAGTGCAACCCGCGCAAATGCCTATCCGTTTCCCGGAGAGATCTTCAGGACTTTTATAAGAGGTGTTTTCCTCATGAACAAGCACGACTGTTGGAGTGGCATAATAGGGTCGTGAAAAGTACAGGTTCTGCATGCGGTCATAGGTGATAGCCACCGAACCAACGTGGATATCCCAATTATCACCCCAGCTCCCGGCAACCAGCTGGCTCCATGGCGGCGTGACAAAACACGCCTCCACACCCAACTGTCTCGCCACTTCTTTCGCCACATCCACGTCAAAGCCTTCAAACTGATTGGCAGCATATTGGGTCGGTTTGCAGTGCGAGTCATCCTGCCGTTCCGAATTGACGATCAGCCGTGATTGAGGTGTATAGTCCGGGTCAGTAGCAATGACGAGTGTGCCGCGGGCTTGAATTTCGGCAATCGTATCCACGGGGGTGGCGCGGGGGATATCCACGGAAGGAATGCAGCCCGCCAAAACCAGGCCTGCCAGGATAAAAATGATGCGTTTCATACAATGTCCATCGCAAAACGATTATATATCATGGCCGTTGTACGAAACCTTACAGAGTCAAAAAGGTCCGCCCACGATCTGTTAGGCGGACAATACCTGTGCAGCAGTAAAATTCAGGGCGTACAGATGACTTTGAAGTGTGCCTCTCCCAGTGCAGTATTCGGCACTTCAGACTGCACCTGGAGGGAATAATCACCAGCCTGATCCACCTGGTAAAGATCCTGGACTGTCTTCACTCTGCCTTCCTCGAACAGTACCTGCTTTTGAGAAGACGTCTTGCCTGTACTGGACTTCCAAAACCAGGTCACAATGGCTGGACCGTTGGTCGTGATCTCCGCACTGAGAATGACAGTTTGCGGAAACGCCTCACACGCTACATTCATGGCAGACGGTTCAATGCTGACCTGGATGCCGGTGACCATTATCTCAGGCGGGCCCACCACTGGGAGCAGTTCCACGTCCCCTTTTACATTGATAAAGTCCGCTGAAAGCCAGCACGAGGTGGAAGGGTCACTGGGATTTCGAACATATAGCCAGGTGATGTCCATATTCTTGCCGATCACCTCTGCCTGCCGGCCCAGATTCAAGGCGCCGATCACTGCATAGGACACATCCGGCCCAAAGCGGCAGTTGACCGGTTGCTCGCGAGGAGAAGCCAGCGTCACACTCAGAGTGGACGTGAGTGTTACGGTTGGAATTTCCTCCACCGCCAGCAGTGTTTCAAGCGGGATGGGACTGGGAATGACGATGCCTGTGACAGGTATATCTGGCATCGGCTGAGGCTGAGGCGTGTCAGTCGGTGGCCTCTCAGACGAATTACACGATGAAATAGCAATGGCAGCGATGAAGACAAAAATCAAATGACGGCGTTTCATTCATTCCTCCTAACCCAAATGGTACTGCTCGGTTGCATTCTTTGCAACCGTTCTTTCGGCCTATTACCTGGCTACAGTCATCCTCCTGGCTTTTATAGCTAAATAGGCTCAAGCCGCCGTCCGCGGCGGCGTCCGGTGAGTAAATTCTTCGCCGAGGACGGCGAAGGGAGCAAACTCATCTACAACCTTTTAGTGCACCCCCTGGCTATATTCATCCTCCTGGCTTTTATAGCTGACGATATACTTCTGTCAGATTCGACGTATACGTGCGTTTACTATATTGAGCCCATACAAGAATCAATTGTGGGAGGCAAAATTGCAGTCCATAAAGCGTTGGCTTTGGAAAAATAATGAAAACTCCGTTCCAAATGCGGATGCATTTACGCGCCTATACGAAGAAACTCACATTATTGTGTTCCGGTATTTGTATGGACTCAGCGGCGGTCCTTTGGAGGAAGCAGAAGACCTGGCAGCAGAAACCTATGCGCGAGCCTGGAAAACGCGCCAACATTTCAATGGCGATCAACAAGCTGCGCTTGGCTGGCTGTTACGGATTGCTCGAAACCTGGCGATCGACCTCTCACGACGTCGCAAAGTACGAAACGTCGATGAGAATGTTCCTGTAGAGGTACTGGCAGCGCCCACCCTATCCCCTGAAATCGATGTCATCACACGTGAACAGATCACGCTACTCTGGCAAATGCTCGATACGTTATCCGATGACATGCGCGAAATGCTTGTATTGCGTTACATGCTTGGGTGGCAGGTGAGGCAGATTGCCACGCATCTCGGCATGCATGAAAATAATGTGACTGTAGCGATCAAACGAACGCTCAAACGTTTGCAGCGCAACTGGTCACAATCGCAGGAGAAAGACCATGAATAAGCAAAATTTCCCAATGGCACCTGATGAGAACCAAATTGAAGAATTCCTGACGAAGATCCAGCCAATACCAAGCGGGCGCTTTCATCAAAAAATAAAAGAGGCGGCCTGGCGGGTTGATGGAGGAAAACAGGGAGTCACAGAACATTTTCGCTTCAAGATGACATTTGCGATCATCACTCTAGCCACGCTCATGGTTCTGTTTGCCACTCCCCAGGGACGTGCCTGGGCACAGGAAGTCTTTCAGTTTTTTAGGAAAGTCAGCTTCACGACCATTCCCATTTCAGAGGAAGAAAAAAAATGGATAAATGCTCCAGTCGAACAGTATGAACTGCCGCTTGTGCCCGTGATCCTTCCAACACTTGCACCGGAAATGACTTCACTCACCCAGTGCCAGGCACTACAGAAAATTCAATCTTATGCCTGCCAGGTTGCTTATACCGAGGCCAAACTCGGCATGGAACTGAAGGAATTCCCTAAAACGCCCGAAGGCTGGATTTTCAAGAAACTTAATTTCGATGTTGCTTCGAAGACTGCATCCTTTATTTACTCACATTATTCCGAGCATGGAGCAGATTTTGTACTACGACAGGGTACAGGGAAATTCCAGAATAATTACTGGAGCATTGTACCTGCGGAAAAAGTGCAACCAGTAAAGATCGGTCAATTTGACGGAGAATATGTTCGCGGTACCTTTACTTTAAGGGAGGGCGATAACGCCTGGAGGTGGGAGGATGATGACTCGATCCAACGCCTTGCCTGGAGCGAGGCAGAACGGTGGTATTACATCGAGATTTGGGCTCCCAGCCCGGGGCATATTTCCCGCGATCAACTTGTGGAATTGGCGGCGAGCCTCGAGAATTCTCCCGTTGAGGTAGCTGATCCACTAAACCCCGATTCATTATCCTCGATTGCCGATGCTGAGACCTATTCTGGATTGGACTTGAAAGCACCCACGATCCTGCCACTCGGTTTTGAATTTTCCCATGCCCGTTATTTTCCGTTCAACCATGAAGTCCATCTTCACTATAAATATAATGAGGATCTGGTCATTTATGTATGGGCGGGTACTCCAGACGACTTTGATGCACTGGCAAAAATTTACAAGAACCATGAAATTGTAGAAGTAGGCGATAAACAAGCTTTTTATGGTGTGCCGGAAGCCGTGTCTCAATACGAATCCAGCTATTTGCTACTGGCATGGCATGATGAGAATCTAAATTACCGAATCTATTTTTATTTTGATCCATCCTGGGGTGGCGGTATGCTCAATCAGGCGAAGATGATCGCTATAGCCGAAAGCATGGGTGATATCAATGACTATAAACGCAACGACTCTCATCCTTACGAATTTGTAGCCATTTATGAAAATGCATTAGGGTTTGATATCCGGGAATTCCCCACTGTTCCAGAGGGATGGTCATTCTCCGATGTGTCTGCCAACCCTGACTGTATCTTCATATCCTATTCTGGAGTGAAAGAAAACGGACAACTTGCCATCACTCAATGCAAAGCAACCACACAGGCATTACCATTATCCAATATTCCGTCCACCGCCATTCAAGATGTAAACATAGGGAAAATCAAAGGACAATATATCGTAGGTAATTTCGATTATGACAGCACCGGAATGGTGACCTGGAATATGAGTTCGCCTATGCGTCAGTTGCGCTGGCAGGAAGATGGCATTTGGATGCAAGTCACTTTAACTGGGGACAGCATCGTTTTATACGATAAGGAAGCCTTGATCTCCTACGCCGAAAGCCTGCGTTGAGCATTTCACGGTTCCAAACACATGGGGATGGAATCGCTTAATGCGAATGGGTTCTGCGTGATACCGTTTTGATCGTAAATCTTGACATATTCGATCTCAGGAAATTGCTTGAGATTGTAGTACAGAATGTCTGAAATGTTGTATGCAGGGTCGCCTGCCTCACATGTCCCTGCCAGATAGAGGCGGGCAATGCCATTCGAGATTTCGATTTTGCTGTAACCTGTGAATCCATTGTAGATGCCGATCCAGCCATAGGTATAGCGCTCGGCGATAGCTGGGATCTAATGACAGATTTCCTGCCGCCTATCCAATCGGTTGAGGCTGCAGTGGTGTAAGGATAAAATGAAGTGACTGTTATCTTGGAGATGACAGTCACTTTTTGTAAATCCAAGCTGGTTTAACTAAGAATCTATCCTAAAATACAATGATCTTTCTGGATATGTCGTTGCGAACCGCCGCTTTTGTTCTTTGGCGGTGAAGCAATCTCCTTTTCATCAGGCAAAATCTAGTTTTTGGGAGATTGCTTCTCGAAGACTCGCAAC
>JANMSY010000024.1:0-6789 GCA_031389865.1 Anaerolineales bacterium
CATTGCGAGGAGGGTGCCTTTCCCGACGAAGCAATCTTACTCCTCAGACGGAAAATTGCTCGAAAATATGAGATTGCTTCGCAAAGAACCCTCGCAATGACGGGTTATGCTGAGGTTAGAATCAAATTCGTGATTTACTGAATTTGGTCGAAGTGCAATGGAAATAGATCCTGTAACAACTCATGAAATCAACAACAGGAAAGTAGGTAGTCCAAATGCTGATCGTTGATGCCCATCTTGACCTTGCATGGAATGCGCTTCAATGGAATCGTGATCTGCAAACTTCGGTGTATGCAATCCGTACATTGGAGGGTCAATTGCCAGGAGCAGGACGAGGGCACGGAACCGTTGCTCTGCCCGAAATCCGCAGCGGACGTATTGCACTTTGTTTCGCCACGTTGCTGGCACGCTCCACAGGACAGGCGATCGAAAACCTGGATTATTCATCTCCTGCCCAGGCCTATGCGATTGCCCAGGGTCAGCTTGCGTATTACAGAGCATTGGAGGAAATGGGGGAAGTCTGTTTGATCCGGAACATCCATGAATTGGATATTCACATGAGTGCATGGCATCAATGGGAACTCGATTCGCATCTTTCCCAGCCAAAGCCTGGTCTCGTGATCAGCATGGAGAGTGCCGACCCGATCCTTTCACCGGATCAACTGCCGGCGTGGAAGGATGCGGGTGTCCGTATCATCGGCCCTGCCCACTATGGGCCGGGTCGGTATGCAGGAGGCACATCCACCGAGCTTGGGTTGACATCCATGGGAGTTGAGCTATTGGCTGAGATGAATCGTCTCGGCATCCTCCTGGACCTGACTCATCTTTCGGACCCGGCATTCTGGCAGGCAATGGATCTTTTTAATGGACCCGTGTTGGCCAGTCATAATAACTGCCGGGCGCTGGTTCCTCATCCACGCCAGTTCACGGATGAACAACTGGGTGCCATCATGGAGCGCAACGGCGTTATCGGAGTCGCCTGTGATAACTGGATGATCCGTCCTGAATGGGTGCGCGGTGCTGAGGATAATCCATGGGTCCAATTGGCAGATATCGCAGATCATATCGACCATATCTGCCAGCTGGCGGGGAACAGTCAGCATGCTGCGATCGGAAGCGATCTGGACGGCGGCTTCGGCCGTGAGCAATCGCCCGCAGATGTGGATACAATCGCCGATATGCAAAAGATGGTGGGAATTCTGGCGGCGCGCGGGTACAGTGGGAATGACGTGGCAGCCATCATGCATGGGAACTGGCTGCGTCTTCTGCGCCATGCCTGGGTTTAACAAATATCAATTCAATAGAGGAGACAACGACCATGACCAAGCAACAGATCACAACTCATTCCGGTGCATCACCCATCGGCGCCTATTCACAGGGATTGCGCGCCGGGGATTTCATCTTTGTTTCCGGCCAGGGACCACTCGATCCGGCGACCGGTCAGATCGTGGGTGAGACCGTTGAAGAACAAACTGCACGTGTGTTGGAGAATATCAAAGCCATTCTGGAAGCGGGCGGTGCCACGCTTGCAGATGTGGTCAAGGTCAGCGCTCATCTGAGTGATCTGGCTTTGTTCGAGCGCTATAACAAAGTGTATGCAACCTACTTCCCGGACCCCAAGCCGACCCGCACCACCGTTGGAAGCCAGTTGCTGGGCATCCTTGTGGAGATCGACGCCATCGCCTACATGGGAAAGGAATAGTCATGCAGGTCGATGAATTGGAGACGCCTGTTCCGGTGGTGGACATGGACCGCATGGAAGCGAACATCTCGCGCCTGCAAACATACCTCGACCAGCACAACATCGCCAACCGTCCACATATCAAGACGCACAAGATCCCGGCCATCGCTCAGCTGCAAATGGACGCGGGCGCGATCGGCATTACCTGCCAGAAGGTGAGCGAAGCGGAGGTGATGGCAGATGCAGGTTTCAACGACATCTTTATTCCCTATAACATCCTTGGAGCAGGCAAACTTCAGCGGCTGATGGCGCTTGCCGCTCGTGTCACCCTCAGTGTAACCGCCGATTCAGCGGTTGTTACTCATGGCTTATCGGATGCGGCGCGAAAAGCTGGCTTGACGCTGAATGTGCTTGTCGAATGCGACACCGGCGCGGGACGTTGTGGTGTCCAATCCCCTCAGGAAGCGGCGGAACTCGCGAGGCTGATCGCAAGTCTTCCGAACCTGTCCTTTGGTGGTCTGATGACCTACCCGACCAACGAACATCTGGATGACTTTGTGCGTGCGACACGTTCCCTGTTGAAGGAGGATCGTGTCCCCATTGAGCGCGTCAGCGGTGGCGGCACACCCTGCATGTGGCAGGCGCATACCCACCCCGAGCTGACCGAGCATCGCGCCGGGATCTATGTCTATGGCGACCGATTAACACTACGCTCGGGAGCAGTGTCGCTTGACCACTGTGCGATCAAGGTTCATGCCACTGTGGTGAGCAGGCCAACTGTCGAGCGCGGTATTTTGGATGCGGGCAGTAAATCACTTTCGTCAGATCTCCACGGGTTGGATGGTTATGGCTATATCTGTGAGTATCCGGATGCCAGGATATTCGCCCTTTCTGAAGAACATGGTCATGTTGATTTCTCTGCCTGCACTCGCCAACCCGACATCGGCGAACGACTTACGATCATCCCCAATCATTGCTGTACGGTTACCAGTCTCTTCGATCAGGTCGTTGGAATGCGTAACGACCAGGTGGAAATCACCTGGCAGGTTGCTGCGCGCGGCACAGTGAGGTGACATTGAATACTCTGAGTGAGATACAAAGAGCCAGCAAACGGATCGCGGAGGGCGGCATCATTGCCATCCTGCGCGGCGACTTCTCCAGGGATGACACGCTGCGGATCGGTGATGCCCTTATGGCGGGAACGATCACGGCGATGGAAGTGACGCTTAACAGCGCGGTCGCACTCGATGCCCTGCCACACCTGCGGATTCACTTCGGTGAAGAAATGCTGATAGGTGCCGGGACGGTGCGGAACGTGGACCAGGCGCGGCAGGCGCATACTGCGGGAGCACAGTTCCTTGTTTCGCCGAATCTGGACCTGGAAACCGTGTCGTACGCCCGGACATGTGATCTGCTCCACCTACCCGGGGTCTTCACTGCCACTGAAGCGCAAACCGCCTACGCCGCGGGCTGCTGCATGTTGAAACTATTTCCCATCGAGGCACTCGGCCCTTCGTATCTCCGGGCGTTGCGCGCACCGTTGGATGACGTTCAGTTTGTCCCAACGGGTGGGGTGTCTCTCGAAAATATCGGTGACTATGCGCGGGCCGGAGCTGCGGCGGTTGGCCTGGGTAGTAACCTGATCTCGAACCGCGAACAACCATCCACCGATATTACGGATCGCGCAAAGGCCCTGCGCACGGCCTGGCTGGCGGGCAAACATGGCTGAACGACGTTTCGATGTGACGTCGTTGGGTGAGATGTTGGTGCGTTTGAGCGTTCCGACAGGGCAGCGGCTTGAGACAGCACAGCGGCTGGATGTATATCCGGCTGGGGCAGAAGCAAATGTAGTCAGCCTGCTGGCGCGCCTCGGCCATCGTACATGCTGGAACGGCGCACTGCCCCTGAATCCGCTTGGGCGCCTGGCAGCGAATGCATTGCGTCAGGCAGGCGTCGATATGACCGGCGTTCTCTGGAGCGAAATTGGACGCATGGGGACGTATTACGTCGAATTCGGGGCACCGCCGCGTGGCATTCAGGTCACGTACGATCGAGCCAATTCCTGCATCACCCAGCTTGGACCAGATGATATTGATTGGGGCAGCCTGTTGGACACGCGTCTTATTCATCTCACAGGCATCACCCCTGCTCTTTCGAGGTCCTGCCGCGAGATCATCAGTGATGTGCTGCTTCGTGCGAGAGGACGCGGTGTGCCGGTCAGCTTTGATGTGAATTATCGGCAGAAGTTGTGGACCGCTACCGAAGCACGAGCAACCCTTTTGCCGTTCCTTCAACAGTCGGAGATCGTATTCTGCAGCGCAAGAGATGCGGAGAATGTTTTCGGATGCAGCGGCTCAATGCAGGAGGTCGCCCAGGGATTGCTGGATCAATGTGCGGCACGCTTCGTGGTCGTTACGTTTGGTGAACGGGGCGCGATGCTATGGGACGGAATGGGATGGCAGCATGAAGCAGCTGTTCCCACTCAGATCCTGGACCGCCTGGGTGCGGGCGATGCTCTCGCGGCGGGTATCCTGAATGGGTGGTTGAAAGGTGATATCGCTGCCGGGTTGCGCTCTGGGGTCATCCTTGCCGCCCTGGCGCTCAGTCAATTCGGCGACATGGTGATCACGAATGAATCAGAGTTGCTGGCTCTCACACAGGGAAGCTCCACGCTGCTACGCTGATTGAATAATCAGTGCACTACGTTTGTACACTGTGGGCAGTTTCATGAGCACGTTTTTCCCACTGTTCGGCATTTACACCTTTGATCAAAAGCCACAAAGGAAATGCAATTTCCGCGATTGCAATCGGAAGTGCGAAATAGGCCGCACCTGTAACGTAGTTCTTTAGAAGAACGTATGAAAAGTTATCGATCAGATAGCCGAGGGATGCAATGATGAACAAAACACCCAAAACTTTGGGAAAGTAGCCCGACTTGAAAATCAAATAGCCAACGAGAAAGACATGCAGGGTAAAAAATATGATTCCAATCGCAAATCCATAGTTATAGGCATCCAGAAAAAGTCTCACGAGTGACTGCAATTGATCGGGTTGGAATACTGTCAAGTAACCAGCACCGCCTATCAGCAGCAAAACAACGAAAAGGTTGAGCAGATTGATTCCATGAATCGTAGTCATTGCCAGCCTGGAAACCGCTGCAACCAGAGAAAGCGTTTTGTTCACTGGCCTGAGTAATACGTAAAGAAGTACGGTCAACACTATTTCGCTTAACAAGATAACTAACTCGACACCAATACTCATACGAAATAGGCCCTGAGAAGCCAGAATATTACTGGCTGTTGTCCCGGCATCGCCGGACACAAAAAGTTTGCCGGGAACATAAAAATGAACGAAGCCGGCTAATGCGGCGATCAGTAGATACAGAACGCCGGCAACTTTTGCGGTCTTTTGAATTGACTTCATTTCTTCCTGGGTGGTCATTGTATTTTCTCCTTTAGCTGATGTAAGTATCCACTGCCTCAAAATCGGTAAGGCTTTCTTGGGCGAAAGACCTCCGGCCCCAAACACCACAAAAAGCAGAACCAGGAATCATTCCGCTGAAAAAGGCAGTTCTATGCAACATACCCACTACTTCTTCGTGGTCTGACGGACCTGCTCTACCATCTTCACGATGGCTGCAACCGCAGCCTCAGGCTGATCAATATGGATGGAGTGTCCGCTTTGGTCCGCAAAGAACTGCTGGCTGTTAGTCGATAACTGGAGGAGGTCGGCTTGCGCGGCGGTGTGTTTAGCATCCTGATCTTTGCCGCGCGATAGAACGATCACGGGCAATGCGCCCAACGAGGTCACCGCCCTGGCCTGCGCCCCTCCCTCGGACATCCCCCTGCCTTCGTCCAGGAAGGTTTGGGCGGAACGAGGGGCCACCGCGTAAGCTGTATAGGCTTGCTTATCCCCCTCCGGCAGGTCTTGGATCGAGCCGAGAGGACCTGCCAGCAAACGCACCACGCCGATGCGTGCCAGTAATGAGGGCAGGGAGTTCCTACCTGGTTTCGGAGCTGGCTGAGGTGCGGCGCCATCCGAAGCGGGAAGGTCTTGCGCGTCAATCAACACCAACCCGGAGACTTCGGCCGGATAGTCGTGAGCGTACACGAGCATGGTATACCCGCCCAGCGAATGGCCCACCAGCACATACGGGCCGGGTTCGTTCGCTTTTTCCAGCAGCGTATGCAGCTCTTTCGAAAATTCCCGGGCAGTTCGCGGCTGGGGACTGGCCTCGCTCCACCCCATTCCGGCCCGATCGTAGGTGCAGACGCGCGTGGTCCTGGCAACTTCGGGCTGCACCCAACCCCACGAGGCAGACATCTCCCCCCAGCCGGATTCAATCACCACAGTGGGGCTGCCCTCGCCGGTACAGTTGATATGCAGGCGGTAGCCGCCCACGTCCACCATTTGACCCGGCGGTGGATATGCCTTTGCATCAGCAGCTTCTGCCATTGGCTCGTAGATGTACCCAACTAGTGCGAGACCCACTAATGTGGCCAAACTTGCGCCCAGCCAAAGTAAGCAACCTCGGCCCCGACTCTTGGAAATCGGTACCTTTCCGACTTGATTTTGATCGTTCATTGTGAAGCCTCCATCATGACCAATATATATCCATCGAACCCATCATCCAAAGGAAATACTGAGGAGAGGGAGTACTTGAATCTCACAGTCCTATAGAAGAAACTATGAGCGGCGAACAGCAACAAGGCAAAGACTTGGGGCCTTCTGCTATCAAATTTAATTTGACGTCCAACTTTTCAGATTTTTGGCATAGGGCTCTGATAAATACCCCCAAAGTAGATGGTTACGCAGAAATCATTTTGTATACTAACTCGATTATACCCACTTACGAACCATAAAGTTTAACCAAAGTTGCCTGGTCTTTCATAGTTGGCTACTTCAGGTTCAGGAGTTCTGGATTGTGAGGTTGAGGTCTGATCCATCCAGAAGTGCAGGAAAGGCCAAAAACATCTTACAATAGGTGAAGACGTTGGTGCATGAAAAGCTGGACAGAAGAGGCGTGACCGTGTAAGTTTAGTTTATGCCTAAACAAAAACGCACACAATCACGCCCAAAAACATTATACCGTGTCAAGAACTGGTCTA
>JANMSY010000054.1:0-6218 GCA_031389865.1 Anaerolineales bacterium
TGATATTCCGACTCTGTGCTGCGGCGCTGTTTTCAGCGATATCAAGCAGGTGCAGGGCTATTTCTCTCATTCTCGGGCTTCTGCACTTTCTTCAGGATCTGTGGGAACTTGTTCGGCTTCTGGCGTCCCTGCACTTCATCATTGACGACGATTACAGGAGCCTGGCTGCAGGCGCCCACACAGCGACATTCTTCCAGCGTGATCTGTCCATCAGGTGTGGTTTGTCCCAGCTCGATATGCAGCATTTGCTTCGCTTTTTCAACCAGTTGTGGAACACCCGCCACATAACAGGCAGTCCCGAGGCAAAACTTGATGGTATGTTTGCCGCGCGGCTGGGTTTTGAAGAACGAATAGAACGTCACCACACCATGCACCTGACCCATTGGAACATTCAAGCTTCTGGCAATATACGCCTGCATGGAGGGCGAGACGTGCCCGATCTTTCCCTGCACATCGTTCAGGACCAACATCACCGCACCGGGCCGCTCCTTGTTCTCTGCAATTGCCTGGTCAATAATGGATTTTTGCTCCGCCTTTTTCAGGGGATCATTTTCTGGAATTTCCTTCAATAAACGGGTCATAATCTGATACCTTTGACATAAATTGTGATTATTTTCACAAATTAGTTTAATCGCTCACTTCGGAATCGTCAATCGACAAATGTCATATAAAAAGGGTAATTTTCAGGGCAAATACTTTTCCTCAATAGTTACATTTCGTCCATCAATATGATTGAATGCCATGCAGATCTCTGTCAGAGTGGGGGCTGCCATGGAAAAAACTGTCGAGCCGAGAAATTCATCCAGGCGGTGAACGTCTCCGCTTTGGATGAGTGGGTAGTGGCGTAAGCCTGGGAATGCATCCTTCGCTTTTTGTGGTGTGATGTGACGGGAGATCTCAAAGGCAGATACATGCCAATTTTCCGAGATCAAGCCCAGGCTTGGGAAGAGACCGTAGGATGTCCGCTCGACGTGCGCCGGAATGGTCAGGCCTCCGATTTCGTTCACGCGCTCGAAAATTTCGTCAATCGAGAATCGAGTCGACGTCAACAACAGGCGCGGTTCACTTCGTATGAACTCCCCACTCTCGTCCACAACAAATTGCTCGCCAAAAAAATCGGGTTCGTTCGGCAGGTCTGGAAGAGATTTGTCAACTTCTACCTGCCAGGCTTCCAGAGCATCCATGGTTTCAAATAATGTCAGGAGATGCACATCTTCACGTGATTGCACTTCCATCCCCGCAAGCACAGTTAATTGTGTGCCCTTCGCTGCTGCCTGAACGGCACGGACGTTCGCGCTGGCGTTGTGATCGGTGATGGCGATCAGATCGATGTTTTTTTCACCCGCACGCTGCACGATGAGCGGGGGAATCATTTCCACTTCGGCGCATGGTGAAAGCACCGTGTGGACGTGCAGGTCGGCTCGAAAATTTTTCATGGACGAATGGTCGCTCAGTTGCGAACGCCCATCTCCCAAAGTGTTCCATTTACATCATATGTGGGCTGAGGGGTGGATAACAAAATCACACCTTGCTGGTTGGCTTTGCTGATGGAAGCAGTGTCAGGCTGGGCGTTCTCTGTGATGATAATGGCGGCCACATCATTGAGGGCCGCGACGGCGACAATGTTCAGATGCGCCTGAAGCGTGGTCCAGATATATCCCTTTTTAGCTCCAGCCATCACACACGAAAGCAGGTCAGAGCTATATCCGCCTGTAGGTGCAATGCCTGCAAAATCGCGGGGTTCCGATAATACGGTCAGATTGAGCTGGTCAATAATTTGTTGAAGGTTCATCGTTTTGTCCATCCCGGCGTCCGCCGAACGTTTGATGGGGGATATGAATGCGCATTACAAGTTTCGTGCCCTTGCCAACTGTTGAATCAAGATTTATTGTGTCCACGCAACGCTTCATATTGACCAGCCCCATGCCGGCCCCAAAGCCCATCTCACGCACTTGATCTGTGGCTGTGGAATAACCAGGCTGGAAGACCTCTTCAATATCAGGGATACCGGGCCCGTCGTCTGTCGTGGACATGGTGATGCGGTGAGGTTCTACTTCCAGTTTCAATATGCCGCCATTCGTGGTGTGAATAATAAGGTTCATTTCCGCTTCGTACACGGCGATGCAACAGCGTCTCGTGACCTGGGGGTCGGCTCCCAGGCGGGCGAGCGCGCGTTTGATGTAACTAGATGCTTTTCCTCCCTGTGTAAAGTCATGCGCCTTGATGTTATATCGCAGGACGAGAGTCGTGCGATCTGAAATGATGTCTTCGAAAAGATGACTTGCCCGATAGCGACGGACCTCCTCCTCCTTGTAATCCCTTTGGAGGGCTACCAGGATGCCACGAGTGATATCGCCTTTGGTGATGATCCCTACCAGTTTGCGGTTCTCGTCCAACACCGGTAGACGCCCCAATCCTTTCTCAGTAAATATGCGGATGGCTTTTACAATCGAGTCATAACTTGCAACGGCGATTACATTGCGCGTCATGTACTGATCCGTGGTTGTGGAAAGATCGTTTTTTTCCATTGCCCGTACGATATCTTCGAGACTTACAATACCGACAAGAGTATCGTCTTTGATGACTGGCAGGCCGGATATTCGATTCGTGCGCAAAATGTCGAGTACTTTTGAAAGATGCATTTCCGGACTGGCGGCTCGGAGATCCGCAGTCATCACATCACGGACTTTCAGATCGTAGGATAGCTCCTCGACGCGATTGATCTCATGAGCATCCTGGTCGGTGATGAAGCGGCCAGGACGTCCATGCGCTTCCTGTTCGGTAGGAGTTCTAGCTGGAGGACACATTGGATTCAAAGCTCGGTAGCCCGGCTCTTTGGAGTCGTCCGCACAATTCAAACATGCCGAATGGACTTGTGATCAGGGGCATGTTCTCCTGTGTGGCAATGGCAAGCGTCTCGGTCTGAGGCTGTTTGCCGCGTACGAAGATAATCGCTCTAAACTCGGCGATCTGTGCCGTCCGCACCACCTGCGGATTGGTCAGGCCTGTGAGTAGAACAGCCTTGGGCTGGCTGGAGGCAAGCACATCGCTCATAAGATCCGCCCCGCAACCGCCGCGAATTTTTATGTTCATATCCACTTCTGGATTTAATGGGGTTCCGTCCACTAATTCAATAATCTCTTTCAAGTTCATGTAAATAAAGTCCTTTCACTGGATCTTAAACCGTCAATCATTCGGTCTAATCATTTTCACTTCTTTGTCCAGATATCATAAGTCTCATTACCATTAATTATCAGAGACGTTCATCTCTACTTATCGTGACAAATTTCACAATCAACCTGTAACACAAGGCCACTTAAGACATACGATTAACCAACAAACTCGTCTACCCTGAAGTTTCAGGAGAGACGAGTCTGTGCGGCAAGCTTCAGGGCTGCGACGATCATAATGGGACAACAATGATTTTTTTTGTTTGAAGCCCGCTTGTATCGAACTCCAAAGGGGACGAGTCAGTTTGATGAGCTGCGATTTTGCGATGAGCTACGTTGAAACTGCGATGAGCATGATGGCTCGGCGATGTACTATTTGTTTCAGACTCGTCTACCCCTTGTAATCATGCATAGAGATGAGTTGTCGCGATGGAGAAGTTATTGGGCGATGCATTGTGTTGAAGCTGGGGTGGGCTAGTGATGGGCAACTATGTGCTTTGTTGTGGCTCGTCCCTACATTAGCAATTATATGCAGTACACTCTTTCAGGTAAGTTGCATTCATCACATAATAAGACGATAATTGTCATATTAGAACGTGTTGATCGTTTAACTTTGCATCGCTGTTAGTTTACACGTTGCGAATTGCTGTAGACATTGAACCTATGTTTGCGCGCATAACCGATCAATGTAATTCCATAGCGGTCCGCCATTTCTATGGATAGCGAACTGGGTGAGGTGCGCGAGATCAAAATGGGAGCGCGCATCCGTGCAGCCTTTTGCAGCATCTCGGAGCTGATGCGTCCGGTTGTGATCAGTATCCTCGTCTCAGGCCAGACGCCATTCATCAAACACAATCCTGCGAGCTTATCGAGCGTATTGTGCCGGCCAATATCCTCCGCTGAAACTATGAGTTTTTCCCCATCACTCAAGGCGGATGTGTGGACTCCGCCCGTTTCGCGGTACAGTTCCTGCGACTCAAAAAGCATTTCCACGATCTGACCGATTGTCTCCGGCGGGAACCTGGGCTGGTCACCGCGAAACGAAACATCGACGCGCGCCAGAGCGTCCACGGCAGTGACGCCACCCGTGCAACCGGATGTCCGTCGCCAGGAGGTGGGCTGCTCCACCGTTCGATTCAGCCACACGTCCACATTATCGCCATGTTCACAGAGACGCACATCCTCCACTTCATCCATCGTTTCGATGATGCCCTCATTGAAGAGAAAACCAACCGTCATCGCCTCCAAATTGACCGGTGTGCACATGAACGTCAGCCACACTTCGCCATTGACGGTCAAAGAAACGGGTGTCTCAACAATGGTCGCGGCATCGTGCTGCTCCCATTTTTTGAACTCATACTTCTTATACTGGATTGATTTTTGTGGTGTGACCATAATGTCTCTCTTTACGACTAAAGTCGTTATCACAGGCTATCTCAAAAAATCGTATAGCGCTGATAAAAAGTCCTTTATATCTTATCCCAATCTTCCGGTAATTTCGTTGGCGACCAGCCTGGCTCGGGCATCCAGCCTAGCCATGAACCATCAAATGGATATAAACGTTGTTCAAGCCTCTCCAGGATATCCTTCTTTGCCGCGTTAATTTCTTTTGTCCATTCAGGAAGGATGATTTCATGGTCAATTGCCTTTTGATAATCTTCCACATCCTTCCATTCATGGCTGAAATCAGGATTGATGATGAGGTCAAGATCCAGGTCCAGCGTATCGACTCCGTAATGGCTTCGTCTGAACGGCAGCTGAAAATTTATGTAATAGCATAGAAATTCATTGCTCTGATGAGCCCAAAAAATAATCATGGAATAATACTTTTGAGGTTCAAAGAGAAGTAAAAGACGATTTGTTCGCCACGTATATTTTGTCAGCTTCCAATCTCTATTCATAAAATCCCAACGGCGATTACCCTTATTCTTCCCAGCGGGGTATGTCTCCTCGGCAGCACACTCGGTTCCCGGAAGGAGAGTCAACACGATCTCTTCCGGACTATCTTTGACAAGTATCGTCGGTTGGACATGCCAGATGCGTTCCCTGTAGATACCTCTCCATGCGATCACGTCGCCTGGTTCCCACATTTTATTTTCCCTTCTCTGCGTTGCGATGCACTTCATAGAAAATATCCGGGTCCGCCAGGAAGGCGCCCAGACACGAATCTGTGCACAGATAGATCGTCCGCCCGCGATATTCGGTCCGCGGATAGTATGCAGGGTCAGCATCCCGAAAGATGCGCCCACACAGGGTGATGAAGGGTTTGTTTTTCCTTCGGAATTGTGTTTGTTCAGGCATGGAAAACTTTATTTTGCAGGTTGAACCTCTGCAATGAATACCTCAAATGGACTGATGGTCAGTCCACGCGGGGCTTTGGTTGTCAGCAATCGCTCGGCGCTGGAGAACAGGATGCGCAGATTCTGTCCCTTGATCTCCTTGACACGTGAGAAATCGAGTGCAAGGGCCCGGTCAGAAAAGTTAAGCACAACCAGCACAGTCTGCTCAGGGTGAGTGGAACGCAGGAAGGCAACATACTCTTCCGACGTGTTGTTAAGCGGAGTGTAATCGCCTTCGATCAGCGCGGTGGCATGCTTGCGCACTTGCAGCAAAAGCCTATAGTAGTTCAGGAGAGAATTCGGATTGTGTTCCTGATCACGCACATTGATGCCGCGCTTGTAATCGGGATTCACGGGCAGCCACGTTGTCGCCTCCGCGGGGGAAAAGCCGCCGTTGGGATTATTGGACCATTGCATGGGTGTGCGGTTTTTGTCGCGGCTCATTTCTCCTGCACGAAGGGCGGCCTCGGCTGCCGGAACATTCAAATCATTGACGAGACTGTTGTAATACCAGGTTGCCATTGTGTCACGCAATTTGGTCGGGTCGGTGATGATATGGTCTGTCATGCCGATCTCTTCGCCGTTATACAGGAATGGAGTTCCTTTTAGGGTGACTACCAGCGCAGCATGCAGGCGTGCCAGCTCGGCGTCGTGCTGTCTATCTCCGAAGCGGGTGTGGATGCGGGAACAGTCATGGTTGCCGAGCGTG
>JANMSY010000104.1:0-2178 GCA_031389865.1 Anaerolineales bacterium
CGAGGAGGGTGCCTTTCCCGACGAAGCAATCTTACTCCTCAGACGGAAAATTGCTCGAAAATATGAGATTGCTTCGCAAAGAACCCTCGCAATGACGGGTTATGCTGAGGTTAGAATCAAATTCGTGATTTACTGAATTTCTACCAAAGCTTGTTGGAAATGGAACTATACCCAACCTGCATGTGTGCAGCATTAGAGTGAGTTGAGAGAGAAATTAATAAGGATGTTTACTTCAGGAAGAAATAAACCCGCTCGCCGCTAAAAAGCTGTTGCCCAGCGTCCCACGGGAAGAGTATCGTTACCGCAAACTCAATTCGCTGACCTGTCGGAGGGGACATATCCAGCCATTGTGATTCATAAGTACCCGTTACGAACGCTTCCTCGAATACACCCTGTGGACCAATAACGATGTTCTGCAGATCGAAGTGGATGTCCGGAAAGGCGGTAAGCAGCTGCTTTCCCATGCCATTCGACCCCTTTGTTGATGACTGTGTAAACGCAATCTTCGGTCAGGGTTGCCATGAGGCCGGGGATGTCGTGCGCGTCCTCTGCAATGGAGTGGGCGATCCATAACTGTCGTATCGAGCGATATTCGTCTGGGTCTATTCTTCGTCGGAGCAGCCGGACGACGTCAGTTCGCAGGTTAGGTTTCATACATTTCCTTTCGTACGCGGGCAAAAGTGAAAGGGTCCACGGCTGGCCCCATGCGTGTCACACTGGGAACAGTGTAAGGAAAGATAAGGCCTGGTGTATGGAGACAGGCTCAGGCTTGCCGCGTAGCGGAAGCACCGAGGAACGCTCGATTATTGTAAAACGATGTCGTCAATATTATCCAGAAAAACTTCCAGCACCTGGGGATCGAAATGCAATCCACTGTTATCGTGCAGATAGTCGATCGCTTTTTCAGCGGACCATGCCTTGCGATACGGGCGGTCACTGGTCAGTGCGTCCCAGACATCAGTGATGGCAAAAATTCGGGAGGTCAATGGGATGGTTTCGCCCGATAAACGGCGCGGATATCCGCTGCCATCCCATTTTTCGTGATGGCAATATGGAATCTCGATCGCTTCGCGAAGATAGCTGATAGGGGCAAGCCAGTCATGCGCAAATTGTGGATGCAGGCGCATGTTTTTCCATTCTTCATCGGTGAGTGCACCCGGCTTCAGCAGGATATTATCCGGCACACCTAATTTACCAATATCGTGCAGCAACCCGCCTCGCCGCATGTGAATCAGTTTTTCCTCCTCCACGCCCATCATGCGCGCAAGTTTCAAAGCCATATCGGTTACCCGAAGCGTATGACCTTCTGTTTCCCTGTCCCGCAGATCGAGTGCATGCGACCAGCCCTCAATGGTGGCATCATACGCCTGTCCCAATTCGAAATTGCTTTTTTGCAGATTTTCGAACAGTGTTGCGTTGTCTATTGCAATCGCAGCCTGTCCGGCCAGTGTTTCGAGAAAATCCATCCATTCAGGATACGGCTGTAATGGCACACGCTGGAAAATTTCAAGAACCCCCTTGACCTTTCCCTTGGTGATGAGAGGGATGCCATAATAACTGGCAAATTCCTCCCCCGAGAGCAGCGTTTTAATGGGTTCACGATCAGGCTGGGTTTTTACATTCTCAATTCGAATCAGCCGCCGTTGTGCGACAGCGCGCCCGGCATAGCTGTCACTTATGCCCACGCGCGCGTTCCTTATGAGTTGTGTGCGGAAGCCGCGTGTTGCCATATACTTCAATGTTTGCGCAGTGGAATCCAGCAGCAGGATCCCGGTGGCATCAACCTGTAACTGTGTGATCACCTGCGATAGGATAATGTCCAGCGTAAAGCGTATATCAAAACTCGACATGATCGCCTGGTCGATGGTTCTCAGCGCAGTCAGGTGCGCAATTTGCTGGCGTATCTGGATCTCGGAAATTTTGCGTTCTGTAATATCCTGTGCTGTCGCCACAAAGCGCTCTGCGATACCGGCATCATCATAAACGATTGCACCTCTGCATTGGATGTAGCGGAGTTCGCCATTCGAGTGGAAGATTCGAAAGTCCAGTTCTTTTGTCGGTCGGCCAGCTTTGATTTGATCCATCCATGTAGTGGCACTGGGCCGGTCTGCAGAGTACACGAGGTTCAGAAAAGCTTCACGGGTGTGTTGGAAATCCACGGCTGAGATATCGAGCAGG
>JANMSY010000118.1:0-28066 GCA_031389865.1 Anaerolineales bacterium
GAGTCCTTCCCTGTGTGCTAAGAATTCCAGCTTCCAAGAAGCCCATGACAGAGATTCTAGCACTTTTACAAAACATTGCACCAGTTGTATCCACGACAATTTTGAAACAAATGAGCCATGTGATCTATGGCATGTTGATCAGCAATGGACGGATCACGATGCTGGAACTTTCCCGTTGGACAGAGAAAGGCGGCAGTTACCGCACGATTCAGCGTTTGTATCATACGCCCATGCTCTGGCTGCAAATCCAGTGGATCTTCTTTGTCAGCCAGTTACAAAAAACAAATCATGAATACATTGCGGCAGGCGATGAAGTGGTATTTGGCAAAGCAGGCAAAGAGACCTACGGGATTGGGCATTTCTTTTCCAGTCTGCAAAACCGTGTTATTCCTGGCTTATCGTTCTTTGTGTTTTCTGTGATCAATGTCCGGGAGCGGCAATCCTATCCAATCCAAGCAGTTCAAATGGTCAAGGAGAAAGAAGCAAATAAGAAGCGTTGTCCTGAGCCTGTCGAAGGAAAGGCAAAGAAAGAAGCAGTCAAAATAGAAAAGGGTCGTCCGAAAGGGAGCAAGAATAAGAAAAGTGAAAAACCAACGTTGAGTCCCGAATTATTGCGGATCCAACCCGTTTTACAGGCATTTTTGGTGATTTTGAAAGGTGTTTTGGCTGTGCAGTATCTGGTCATGGATGGTCACTTTGGAAATTATCCAAGTGCATGGATGGTATTACAAACGGGATTGCAATTCATTTCAAAACTTCGCTCTGACGCCGCTCTGTATGAACCCTTCACAGGAACCTATTGTGGACGTGGTGCTCGCCCCAAATATGGCGACAAAGTCGATGTCCGCAAGATGAAAAAGAAATATCTGAAAAGTGACAAACAGGAAGATGGTATTCGCACTCAAATGTATCAAGCCAACGTGCTCAACAAAGGCTTTGCCTGCTCCATCAATGTGGTTGTGATCCTGAAAACAAATCTTTCAACACACAAACAAGCACACATCATTTTATTCAGCACGGATTTGAATCTGTCCCATGAAAAACTCTATGATTATTACACCTTGCGTTTTCAAATCGAGTTCAATTTCCGGGATGCCAAGCAATATTGGGGCCTGGATGATTTCATGAATGTCAAAAAAGAGGCTGTCACCAACGCAGCTAATTTGTCTTTCTTCATGGTGAACTTCAGTTCCGTCCTGTTGCGGCGCTATCGAGAAAACAATCCTGAGTTTAGTGTTCTGGATTTGAAATCACATTACCGCGGCTGCAGATATGCTTCCGAGACCATAAAATTACTTCCGCACAAACCGGATGCCATTTTATTAGCCGAGATCTTTCAACAAATTGCCCGCTTGGGCATGGTTCATCCCATTTCTGAGCCAGTTCCTACTTCTTGTTTGGCATAGGTATTGTTAAGATAAGTGCTTTCGCCAGGTTTCAGGGCCATTGAGCCAACGGTTAGTTGGGGCGGGCAGCATCCCTCCAATACTTCAATATACGGTTGTTCCTTAAAACGCAGCGTGCCATCCCCGGTATTTGTCACCTTGATATTGAGTGATCGGTACTCGCCCAGCTTGATATAACCCAAATCAATGTTTTGTTCCTCTATCGAAATGGTGGGAGTTCCACCGCTGTCCGCACTGCCTGTATTGGAAAACAAAAATATCGCGGCTGTAAGCAATACAACTCCTACTGCCACGAACGCCCAGGGGAAACTTTTATTCTGTCTCTTCCTTTTCGTTTTCTTGCTCATTGAACCTATCTTTCACAATTCCCATTTTGTAGAATTTTCTTGCTGACATAGCCGATAATAATCGAATGGTTCAAGAAGCTTTAGCGCAGAATGGCGTGGAAATAAGCAGGCAAAATGGCTTATGCTAAAGGTAATGAGGCTGAATTTTTAGGGGGTAATCACGACCAAAGTTCCGTAACCAGGAGTATAAGTACGCTCTGGCTCATGCAACGGACGTACCCAGCGAAACAGCCATTTCGCTTCATCAATCCGCATGTTCACGCAACCTCGGCTCATAGGTGCGCCAAAATTGTCATGCCAGTATGTTCCGTGGAAGGCATAGCCTGCTTCATGGAAAAAACAGGTCCAGGGAACGCCCGGCAATTCGTAATCTTCGGGGCCAGCAAACAGGTTCCCATCGCCCATATGCTTGGATGGATATTTTGACAGGATGCGAAATTCGCCTGTGGGGGTTTGGGTCGAGAGGGCTTTGGGATCTTTTTGGATTGTAGCAATGCCGGATGAAATGGTTGTCTGGAGCACGGTCTCTTCATTCTCGTAAGCAGTCAAGACCTGCTTACTCAGACTAACCTCAATACGTTTTTGTTCGAGAGGGGCATCAGGTGAAAGTGGAGACCACTCTGCGAACGGAATGGGTCTTAGGTGAATGGCTCGAACGTGATAAGGAAAACCTATGAGCTCGTCGAAGATGCGATACCAAGCATCACCATCCGGCCCTTCGTCAATTCCAGTAATCCAGTGTACGGAGCCGTAATACAACCGAAGGTTTGGCTGCCAACCATAGGTTTTTGTATAGCGCATGGCCTGTGTATACGGTACAGTCAATTCTGCTAATTGCCGCCTCCCTTCAGGGATGGATGCCAATGGTTTGTTGAAAAGAACCTTGACCTTTTGTAACCGCCCGCGATGCACATACCCGCCCCAAACGCGATACCAAATAGGATTGTGCACAGGACTTCCAGTGTCAACTTCTTCATACACATTCACCAGCTCGTCCCGGAATCTTTGCATAACAATTCGACTTTGGTCATTCGAGGCGCTATGCACACTGACAGATTTCGTTGCGACGCGCACCTGTAGTGAATCGTCAAATGTTCCGAAACTTAGCAAGAACGGCGAAAGTCCCAATCCTGCAATGGCTGAAGTGCTTAGTTTGAGAAACTCGCGGCGAGAAAGATAAGCCATTTGTAAGTGTAAAAAATTAATTAAGGCAGATATTCCAATGGATTGAAAAAAGAGCCGCCATAATAAATGCGAAAATCAAGGTGCTCGCCAGTAGAATTTCCTGTGCTGCCTGACTCGGCAATTTGTTGGCCTTGAACAACCACCTGCCCGGCACTCACCAGGTTTGCCTCATTATGGGCGTAATACGTCCGATACCCATTCCCATGATCGATGATCACTAAGTTACCGTAGCCTGTGTCATTCCAACCAGAAAACCTAACCGTGCCGCTGTCGGAGGCAAAGATCGGTTGGCGGAAATATGTATTGATATCAATCGCGGGATGTCCGCCCCAGTATTCCTGCGTGAGCAGATAGGGAGGTGCAAGAGGCCAGACAAAGTAACCTGTTCCAAGATTGGGATATTCGCCTGAATAACTTGCACTTGTATCCGCAGCCGGTGCCTGTGCCTCTGACCAGACAATGGGACTGGTTCCATTGGGAACGATAATCTGCTGGCCTACTGTCAGTTGTGGAGTCAGTGTCAGGTCAAACCCATTTCCAAAATATTCAAGGATTTCCTGGGCAGGAGTTCCATGAAGACGTTCGAGGGTTTCCAGCGTGTCTCCCTCCTGCACCGTATGCAAAACACCATCTGTGGGCATGATCTTGAGAGTGTCCCCAATCTGCAGCACGCCTACCGAGCTCAACCACTCATTGCCCCATAGGATCGTTTCCGGCTCCAAATCGAATCGTTGAGCAATTGACCAGAGAGAATCACCGCTCTGCGCTGTATATTCAGTGATTTCATAGGATACATCATCTTGAAGTTGTGTTTTGAGTTGTATTTTCCGAGGGATACCAGTGTCCAGAAGTTGCGCCACGGCATCCATACTCACAGGCGGTAGAGACGGGGGAATGGCCGTCTCACTTTGAGCAAGGGATTCACTTGTTGATCCGGCTGGTTTTACGGAAAATATGAAGGCGGCTGCAATTGAGGTAACACAGCCTACAACGAGGATAATATTGAATGTACGATTCATACTGTATTAAGTCAAATATTCATTGAAACATTATGGGCATCAATAGATCACAATAGACTGAGCGATCCTTTCCCTTGATAATATTATCTTCAACAATAAATAACCAGCGCCATTTTGCTGGTCAATCCAATAAGCAAAATGGCGCGTGACATTGCATAGAGCCGATCACAACGCTGATTTCAGCTTGTTCTTAAATTCATCCCGGCATCCCTGTGCGCAGAAGTAATAGTCTTGTCCTTCCGATTCCAGGCTGACTGCCTTCTCGCGTTCAACTGACATGCCACATACAGGGTCAATTGCCATTGTGACCGTTTCCTTAAACTCCCCATCCTCGAGCCACAACACACGGTCTGCAATGTCTTTGATGCGCTGGTCATGGGAGACGATGACAACGCTGCGTCCTTGCTCTTTGGCAATGTTTCTCAACAAGCGCATAATTTCGTGACCGATCTTCGAGTCCAGATTGGCGGTCGGTTCATCGGCCAGGATGAGCCTTGGGTCGTTGACTAAGGCACGGGCAATCGCGACACGTTGTTTCTCGCCGCCAGACAGCTTTTCAGGCGGAAAATTCAATCGCTCGCCGAGACCCAGTTCGGTCAGGAGCGAGGCGGCTTTTCGTTTCGCCTCACCA
Organism: Anaerolineales bacterium; assembly: GCA_031389865.1. GTDB lineage: Bacteria > Chloroflexota > Anaerolineae > Anaerolineales > Villigracilaceae > Defluviilinea. The sequence goes on from JANMSY010000118.1 coordinate 4,589, forward strand.
GATTTAGCACCCGCGAGTTCCCCTACGATGGCGACGTTCTCCAGTGCAGTTAACGCTGAAAGCAGATTGAAATCCTGAAAAATGAAGCCGAATTGCTTGAGGCGAATATCTGGCAGCCGATTCTCTTCCAGCGCACTGATCATTGTGCCATTCAACTGGATCGTTCCTTCTGTCGGCTTGAGCAAAGCGCCTAGCATGGATAGCAATGTGGTTTTACCTGAACCTGAGGGGCCCATGATCAGCACAATCTCGCCTGGGCTGACGGAGAGAGACACGTCGTGAACGGCGGTCACTTCAGTCGATCCGGCACCGTAACGTTTGGTGACGTGAGCGATCTGCAAAGTCTCGTCTTGAACTTGAGAAACATTTGTCATTTTTACCTGCCTCGAAATACCATGGCCGGGTCCAACCCGGCAATCTGACGGATGGGGAGCATCGCCGAAACTGCGGCAATCACCACGGAAACACTGGCCACCTTGAGCAGTGAAGCGCGGCTGACTTCCAGTGCCAGGTTTGACCCGAAAATGGGAACCACAACAGTGAGCAGTAGCGTGAGGACCAAACCGACGAGAAAGCCCAGGATCACGCTTAATATCGCCTGCGCCAACACTGTCAGGTAGAGATCAGTGTTTCGCGCGCCGAGCGCTTTCAACATGCCGTATTCCCGGCGGCGCGAGAGTGTGGAGGTATATACGGTCAGCGCCATCACCGCCAACCCGATCAGAAAACCAATCAGGTTCATGATGGTCACAACATCCGTGCTCATATCCTGGACCACGCGCCGCTCCTGCCTGGCGAAGCCCTCTCTCGTCTGGACAGTAACATCTCTGACTTGAGCTTGGATGCGGGCAGCTACAAGCTCTGGAGACTCTCCCTCGAGGACCTTCACCAGCAGGAAACTGAATGTTCCGTAATTGCCGCGCAGATCCTCGAAATCATCCATTGAGATGAACGCCACCGAATTGACCAGGCTGGCAGTTCCTTCAGAAAGGCCGGTGACTTCAAATTCCTCCCCCAAGATCTCGACTTCGTCACCCATTTTGATGCCTGCCTTTTCAGCGATGGTACGGTCAATGATCGCTTCGCTCTTACCAGGCAAACTGCGCCCGGATGAGACCTTCCACGGGCCGCCCATTTCGGCACTTTCCGGCAGGCCAATGATGTATGCCAGGTTACGTTCATCTTCATATACAACATTGTTTGTCAGGTACAAAATGGGTGTAACCGAGGCGACGCCAGGTACTGCCCTTACTTTCCTTGCGACAGAATCTGGCAACGATGAAGAGGCCATGTGCATGTTGAGCACACCAGCCTGCGAGACCCAAACGTCCGCGTCGCTGTATTCGATGTATGCAGTGATCTGCCGTTCGACGCCAGTAAAGACAGCATCCAGCGAAAGGATGAGAAGCAGGGCAAGGGCCACGCCGCCGACCGAAATGGCCAGGCGGGCCTTGTTCTGAAAAAGGTTGCGAAAAGCCAGCCGGATCATTTTCGGAAGACCTCCGCAGGCGCGAGCCTGGCTACCACGCGAGTGGGAAATATGGAGGCGATCAGCGCCATGCCTAGACCAGCAAGCAATGCCTGCCCACTATCCACGGGATCAAAGACGATCAAGAACTGGGGACGAGCAGACATGATCCATTGGGCTGTGCCGTTCGCCAATAGGATCCCAAGAAATGATCCAGCTATGGATGCAAACAATGCCTGCGTTACCACGACTTGATAAAGAAAACGATTTTTCCCACCAATTGCTTTGATGACGCCATACTCACGTTGGCGTTCGACGGTAGCAGTGTAAATGATCAACCCAACGATCATCGTCCCAACCAGGAAGGCAATCCCGACCATCAGCTTGAGTGGGGCGGAAAAGATCCTGGCGAAAAGTTTTAGATCATTCGCAGCCATCTCACGCTTGGTGAGAGCATTGACATCGGAGAAATCGTTAAATCTCTTGAGGATTTTGTCCAGATCGGCGCCATCGGATGTTGTGAGCAGCAGGAAGCTGGTGGCGCCTGGAGCGAGCAGCAGGTTTTCTGCATCTTGTTTACGGACAAAGAAGAAACTGGTCATCCAGGAAGTGGTGCCGCTGGACAAGCCAACAATAGTGAAATCCTGTCCCATCACTTCGACCCGATCGCCCAGAGTCAAGTTATGACGTTGGGCAAGCACACGGTCAAAAACCATTTCCTTTTTCGAGCGCGGCTCACGGCCTGCAACCAATTGCCATGGCCCACCCCCCAATTCCGGGTCGTATCCAACCATATAGGCAGGCTGTTTCTTTTCATGTAGTTCAAGGATGATGAACTGTGAAAGGATCGGCGTTACTTCCTCCACGCCTCGGATCCTTTCTGCCTTTTCGTCCACTCCCTCTGGCAGCAGGGAAGTTGCCCCGAGGAGGTTGACTACATCTTCCTCGGCTACGACGATGGAACCAGGCGAGCGATCGAGATATGAAGTAATCTGGCGATTCATCCCCGCCAGGAAACCCTTGAGCACCAGGATCAACATCACGGCCAGCGCTACCCCGCCAATACTCAGTGCCAGGCGAGTCTTATCTTGAAAGAGATTACGGCGCGCAAGGGACATGATCAATAACCTTTCGATATTATGGATTTACCCGTGTTCTTAAGATAGCACCGACCAAGCACGAGCACGAGCGCTAATCGGCCCAGACCCAGATAGGTAAAATTACCTGTCTAATCACGGCCTTATTTTCTTAACAGTATTTTTTTTCGACACAACCTGTACTCAACCTCACTTGTTCGGACACTCCGCTTTTATCAGTGGGGCTTTGCCGGTCGCGTTTTGGGAATATGGAATTACTGATCGCGTCTGAAGTGGAGCGCGCCTGTATCCACCAACCGCTTCCGCAGGGAATGGCCAGGACGAGAAGTAAAACTGGAAGATAGTTTCTATATTTCATGCCTGTCTACTCCCCCAAGAAATGACTAAAGCAGATGTATTACGGTTCGCAAAAGCTTATGAGCTGACGTTTCCCGTCTGGCTGGCCCCAACCTACATCGCAACCGAACAGGCATCCAGCACATTAAATCTCCCCACTTCATTTGTCATTGACCGAAGCGGAACCATCCAATTGACGGGGGTGGGAGACATTCGCGCGGAGATGCTGGAAACCTATGTAACTCCTCTCATTACGGAGCCATCATGAAAGTAACCGCTCAATTACCAAGTATTGCCCGGTGTAATTCATGCTTGCACAGGCGTTCCCATGGAGTTGTACTACGATGTTTACGAAGATGATGGCGACCGCCATCGACGATTGAGTTCTCAGACCATTTGGCAGGGACTGACCAGTTGACTGCTATTCAGGGGGCTGACCCAATCTGCCTGACATGATCTGGCTTTGAAAATCTGAGCATTCACAGGCAGTGACTACGGCTCCACTGCGTGTGAGGGTGCCTTTGTAAACTTGAGGGCCGTTATGTGCAATCCAGCCTTCGAGGTTGAACGCCAGCGGTCCATCGGCAAGGATCCACTCACCGTTATATTTGCGGGCAATATGGACATGTGTCCCTGTCACGTGTCCGCCCTCACAGGAGGGATAACCGACCGGGTCGCCCGCTTTTACTTCACTGCCCAATGGAATGCGGGCACGGGTCGCCAAATGCAAGTAGAACAAGACCCAGCCTGTGCGCTCATCACCATCTTTATCCAGATCAATGATTACGCCATCGATGTTAGAGCGAAGGACAAGCCCATCTGTCATGGCGGTGGCATATTTATCTGTCTCAACCGTGTAACACCCGGTTGTGTCTGAAGCCGGGGCAAAATCAATTGCTGCAAGTGGTTCACCTGTTCCCCAGCCAGTATGAGGTCCGCCCGTGTATGCCCAAAGTTGACCTGCCACAAAAGGAAATTGCAGGGCAGGCTGCTGAAGACTGCCAGGCAGCACGATCACAGGATTAGCCCATGGGTCGCCAAAAGAGGTCTGGTAAACGAGCGCTAAACCTTCCGGGCCAATGGCAGCGAAGTACCGATCTCCAGAATAAAGCCTTGAGAAATAATATTGCAGCGCCACCGAGCCGGCGTTTTGCCACGGGTCAGGACGGAAGAGAGTCTCATCCAATAATTCAAGTTCTGTCAGTCTGCCGGCTCGCCAGTTATAGTATCCATTATTAAGCGTATTTGCTGCGATAATGAGTTGAAGATAAGGACCCTCGTAATTGACACGCCGAAAGCCAAGCATATATTTACCGGCAGGAGGCTCGGATTGGGTAAGTGCACCCGCTTGATATTCAAGAAGTGCGAGCAGCAGCTGAGGGCTAATGCTGTAGTTCTGAGCAATATAGTCCACGGCTTCTGCTCCGGTGCGCATCCGTTCCCCGGCGTAAACACGGTAATCCTTTAGCCATCCGGAGGTCGTCGCGACAAACGCAGATGTACTAAACCCAATTTGAGCGGGTCCATTGACGAACGCGTGATCTGGGATACTTTGATAGGCAGTGCCCCACAACGGAAGATAATAAATGGGAATTTTCATTGGAAAGCCGGGCGGCATGGTCGTCGCATCGAGCGGAATGATGGGGTTGGCTTCCCGGATCTCCTCTACTGTGGTGTTGAAGCGCGCCGCGAGAGCCGGAAGGGTGTCGCCGTTTTGGGCAATGTAATCCACGAGTTCGCCCGGCGCGTACTTGGGCCGCTCCGAGGTGGGCGCAGGGACAGGCGTCGGCGCGAGCGGCGTGATCATATTCTCGATAATGCTTGGCGACCGGCTCGGCGCGCAGGCGACAATCAAAATAGCAATGCATGCAAAGTTCAGAAAGCGCAGAGGTTGGATTTTCCCTCTACGTTTTCGCCAAAGTGTAAAGGTTGTTTTAAACAATTTCCGTGCTCCAGGCATTCTATGGGGACTGTTCATCATCTTCCCGCAGGATCACAGCCAGTGACTGCCCATACAAATCAGCCGTGATCACCTTATCGCCTTTGACAAGTTTTCCCTGATAAGGTTTTTCGCCGGCGTAGACCGTCCATCCACTCAATACAAATGGAATGGGACCATCTGCAAAGATCCATTCGCCATTGTATTTCCGCGCAACGTGAACGTGTGTGCCTGTGGAAATCCCCCCTTCACAGGAAGGGTGTCCGATGCGGTTATCCTGCTCCACCCATTCCCCTTTTGCCACACGGTCATTCGTCGCCACATGCAAGTATAAGATATTCCAACCTGTTTGCTCGGACCCATCCCCATCCAAGTCTATAACAACCACGCCGTTCCCCGAACGAACCACAAGACCGGGCGCAGAAGAGACGATCCACTTATCATTAGAGAAGCAACCGGTCTTCGCACTCGGAGGCGCGAAGTCCAATGCAGCCAAGGGACCTGCAGCATCCACATCATGTCCCCAGGCGTTGTGCGGGCCGCCGGTAAGGGCCCAGGCGGAGCGGATCTCGAACGGCAATGCCATCTCGGGCTGGCTGATTCCCGGCGGGAAAATCTGACCATTCATATCGGCACGTGACCATGGGTCACCAAACATGCTCTGATAAAAAGGCAGAAAGCCGCTGGATTGATCCATAATGCGCAACCACTCGTTGAACGTATGACTGCGGGAGAAATAGTACATCAGTCCAACTGTGCCTGCATTAAGCGTTGGGTCGATGCGGAGCTTGTTGCCGTCCTGGAAGGTAAGCTCGGTCATTTTTCCAGCACGCCAGTCATAGTATCCTTTGGAAAGCTGGTTGATTCCCCAGGTCAACTGCATGAACATTCCTTTGTAGCGGTAGTTCTCCTGCGCCAAAGGGTAATCAATTCGGAATTCGTTTTCCGGCTTGCCGCGTACCCAACGGGCTTCAAAATCAAGGATGGCAAGCAGCAGGCGGGGATTGACCGAATTCTCGTAGGCGAGACGCTCGATGGCGCGGGCTCCCGATGTCCAGCCTGTACTACCCAGATATTCACGATACGTGGAGAGATAGCCGCCCGCCTGTTTCACATAGCCCGCGATATCAAAGTCAATTGCCGACGATGAGAAGATCAGTTCATTGTCCGGGATGAGCTGGACGGCCGGCGTAAAGGGAAGGGAACGATCAAGGGTATCTGGGATGATGAGCAGCGTACCAGGATCGAGCAATTCTCTTTCAGGGAGAACCTTTGGGGAGGCAATATCCTTCCCATCGACCCCAAAGTGAACTGCCACCGCTGGAAGCCAATCTCCACTCTGGGCATAATACAAAAGCGTGGGGGCATTTGCTGTCGGAACAGATGTGTTTTCAACAATCGACGTGGTTTCTTGCGTGACGAACGCTTCGCTGAAGGAAGCTGTGGGAGTCACCGTCTCTGCGATCGATTCAAACACTAACACTGCAGGGGTCTCTGTAGGGATCGCCGGAACAGGAGTTGGTGTGGGAGAGATGCCGCCAAACGGAGTTGGTGTTACGTATTGCCCCCATAATGAGGCATTCCCGGCACAAGATACTAGCAAAAAAGATGCTACGATAAGAAAACCGATAAGCCGTTTCACGAATAAGTCCGCTGGTGCGAATTATATCTGTATACTAGCGCCACGATCCAGGAATATTGAATGCCAGAAGCAGCCATTTGAAATCGGAATTGATTATGAATTAACAACTGCCATCCAGCCAATGGAAGTCGTCCAGCGGAGGATTGGTTTTTCTTTACCACTCCTGGTGCTGAGAGGTTTTCCCCCAGGGAGTCATGAACCCAAAAGAGAAGCATGATAGCTATAAAGCCCAGTCCAACCCAAACCATCGCCAACTTTCACGAATTGACAGCGTTACCCAGTCAATCTGTCTGGGCGCAGCGATGGACATGACTATTAGCACAATACTCAAAAGAGACAGTATGCCAAATAAGATCTGCGAACGTCATTGTGATGACAGAAAAAGCTATTGTCTGATCACATGGCAAGGCGGGCGTAATAATCGCGAATCACAGTGTACATAGTCAGGAAGAATGCCAACCCAATGCTGAAGATCAATTCAGTGTTCATCGATTCCTTCTCTATACCGTCTCGTCCAGCCAATCAAACAGCACCTGGTGCAGGAGCGTCATATTGCCAATCTGGCAGTGTTCCTCCGCGCCTTCTTCCTCCGTGAAGACGCGTAGCGTCTTCGGCGCCTTCAACGCGGCGCAGAGCAGGTGGACCTGCTCCTGTGGAATGAAGTGATCTTTTTCGCCATGTAAGATCAGAGTCGGCTGACGGATCAGGCCTGCCGCGTCTTTGAGTGAATACCGCTGTATTTCGCGAATCATTTCGACGGGATTCTGCACACCAAGCACCCACATGGCGTTCTTGACCGACCAACGCAGCTCGCTGTTGAAACGCATTGCCATATTGAGCACGGCCTGGACCCCGCGCGGCGATTTCCACTTGCTTACAAGAAACCCGAGCGCCGGTTTAGTCTTGACCTGCGTTGCCCACCAATCGAAAAAGACGCCGTGGCTGATCAACGCTTTTACGCGCGGTTCGAAGGCGGCGGCGCGCGGCGCGTAATAGCCGCCCATACTCGAGCCCATCAAGGCGATGCGTTCGCGATCCACTTCCGGGCGCGTCCACAAATAATCCACTGCCGCGCGCACCGGGACTTCGTAGTCGGGCCGCGTGGGCAGCTGTCCAACGCGCAACGGTTCGCCCTGCCCAGGTCCCTCAAAGGTGAGGACGTTGTAGCCGCGCTGCAGAGCTGGCGCCGCCGCGAAAAAGTACAACTCTTCGCCGGTCGAATCGAACCCGCCGAGCGAGAGCAGGGTGCGCCGCGACGTGCGGGAATCGTCCACGCGATAAAAATAGCCGGGCAGCGTTGTGCCTTCGTATGGAATGCGAACCCGCTCGACACACAGCCCCGACAATTCAAGAAATTGCCAGAAGGTCGTGCGGCTTTTGTCGAACGTCGCCATGCGGCGCGGATCGTCGGGCGCAAGGAAAAACTCCGCCGTGCGATAGTAATTGCTCGCGCGCAGGAACGCCTGTCCCGCGCTGAGGCGATGCCCTTCATGAAGCGCCTGAGCCGCAAGCGCCTCGACGCGCGCCGCCGTGCGCTGCCATGCGACATACCAGCTCTCAAAGTCGCCTTCGCGAATCTGCTTCGCTGTCGTGAGTACCTCGCCAATTTCCGAACCGCCATACAAGCCGTAACTGGCTGCGCGCAGCAGTTCGAATGAAAATGTTGGATCGTTAAAATGTAGTTTCATGACTGTCTACTCTCTCCCCAAGAAACGACTAGCGCCGCAATCCAGGGGAGGTTGAACGCAAGCAGCAGCCATTTGAAATCAGAATTGATCATGAAATTGACGGCCGCCATCCAGCCAATGGAAGTTAGGCTTGCCAGCGCAACCACAGAACGCGCGCCGCGCGCCGGTTGTTGAAAGGTTGTGACTGCTATGTAGGTAGTGAGAAGCCCAGCGGTAAACATGAAACCGCCCATCACCCAGAAGACTCGACGCAACCAGATCAACAAGCCGGGCATGGTAGCCTGAATCTCGGCAAGGGTCGTGCCCATGTAACGGGGGTCTTCGGGCAGCAATGGAGGGCGAATGAAAACGAAGTACAGTCCGAGACCCATTAATATGACGCCCTGGGAGACAAGGAAAGTTGAAGATGCAGAAAGTTTTGTTTTCATAGAAACTCTGTGTTAGGGTTGAACTGGACGATAGGCCTTGATAAGAGGAGTTTTGCCCGTTGTATTTTTTGGAATCACATCCACGTGCTGTACTGAAATTCGAGGGGTGAGCACGTTCTGCGCGGTCAGATTACGGGTGATTGCATCCACGATTGATGTGTCATGCACACCGTTCCGCGCGCCGCTCAACAACACTCGCAGACCATCTTTTTCCTGAACTACTTGCCAGCCACTCACAGGCAGGGACTCCAGCACATGATGGAAAGTGATTGGATGTACAGCCACCTCACCACCAGACAGCGCGGGCAGGTGCAGGATATCCTCTGTACGACCCTGAACGCCATCGATCCTAGCAAAGGGCAGATTGAGACTACTTGGCTCAGCGGCCAGCTGTACACTATCGCTCAGTTCATAGCGGATCAGGGGCTGCGTCCGGCTGAAGAGGGTTGTGATCAACACTTTGTCACCATACCCACCGGGCGGCACGGGACGGTACTGCTCATCTACCACCTCGAAGATTACATTGTCTTCATAAACATACATACCGTTATGATCGGATGTCTCCGCCGCGAGTCCAGCGCCACCTTCGGTTGCCCCATACGCATTGAACGGTGGATGCCCCCATGCTGCCTCGATGCGCCTCCGAGTCTCGTCAGTCAGAACTTCCGAACCGGGGATAATCATGTGGGGATGGATATGCAATCGCCCAGCTAGTTGTTCATCAGCCAGGATGCGCATCATCGAAGCGTAGCCTGCCAGCATGTGCGGCTGCCAGTCATTCAACTGCCGAACGATCTCTGCCAGTGGCTGGGTGGCATCGAAGCTCAATGTTGGCATCCATGCGCGCATCCACTTGCTCTGGAAGGTATTTGCAACCTGCGCGCCCATGTGCCAGGGACTGCCTATGTTCATTGATGCGACCGACGCCATCTTCATGCGATGACTTGGTGTCATCGGCACACCGGCCCACTCGTGTGCGCGTCCGAGCGTGGCAACCACGGTGGCCCATTCGTCGCGGTTGAACAGGAAAACGCCGGGGTTGCCCGTGCTGCCTGAGGTGGCGGTGACCCAATAGCGATCCAGGAAGCGGTTCCCCTCCCGGTCGTTCGCCATGTGCGCCCGCACGTCCTCAAGGCGCACGGACTGGTCGGTCACCAGCTTGTCGAAGTTTTCCATCACTGTTGCTTTGGTAAGTACGGGCAGTTCACGGAGTGGACGGTCGAACAGCCCTTTGTGGAATTGCCGGTAGAAGGGAGAACGAGCGTACGCAAATTCGCGCAGACGAAGCAGTTCTTTGGCCTGATACGCTTCCAACTGGGGACGCGTCCAACGTTCGTGTTGGCGCAATTGCTTCAGGTTGTTCATAAGTTTGAGTAGGAGTTGCATATCCATGGCTGTGTTCCTTTTACTTTGCTTCTTTTTCAACTCTAAAGAGTCTTCTCCACCATAGTTTACGCCGCGCCTCTCGGCCCTGTTTCAGTATGCCGAGCCAATCCATGTAGGTTAGTTCCTCGAGGATTTTGCCCTCACGTAGTTGGCAGATGCTAATGCCGGTCTCGGTAACTATCCTGCCCGCGGCACCGGAACTTTGGTGGTCAGGCGGATGGTCCAGCGGACCGTCACTTTGTCGCCCTCCGCGATCATCTCCTCCGCGGTGAATCGGCGTTCTGATAAAGCCGCGAAATAAGGAGCAGAGAACTTCTTGACGTTCTTAAGCCCGCGCATGTTCATCATCCCCGGTGCGATGATCGTCAGGTCGGGGTCGGCGAGCTCGTCCAAAACGTCGGGTACATCCTCCAAGTACCGTCGGACAATAGCCTTGTTTGCTTCGATCGATTTAGGTGTGACTTGAATGTCCATAGTGATTCTCCTTACCCGTAGGTTTTTGCCAATCCTTGAACAGAGACGATATCATTCATGGCCTTAGAATAGCAGTGAACCGTGTCGAGGACGAGCGCTAATCAGCGCAAGGAGCATAGGTAAAACTACCTACTTAAAAGAAAAAGCCCAGCGAGAAACTGCCGGGCTTGGTCTGAACTGAAATACAGCTATGAGCGCACAGTCGCTGAACTGTATGCCTTAATAAGGGGAGCTTTGCCGGAAGCGGCTTTTGGAATTTCAGGCACGTGTTGTACTTTTATATAGGGTACGTGCGCGCCTTCCTGAGCCAGCGACTTGTTGATCTGATCGACAAGTGTTTCATCCCTCATTCCGTCGCGCGCACCAGTGACTAAGATGACTAAGCCGCTATCCACTTGTTGAATCACTTGCCATCCGCTCACGGACATGATATCCATGATGCGGTTGATCACAAGAGGGCGTATAAGGACTTCACCTCCAGAAATAGCAGGCAAGGTTAAACTATCCTCCACTCGTCCCTGAATACTTTCCAAAACCGCAAATGGCAATCCGCAGGCGTGAGACTCTGCGCTCACGAGAACACTGTCATTCAACTCGTAACGAATGAGCGGTTGAGTGCGGCTGAAGAGGGTAGTAACCAGAATCTTAGCGCCATATTCTCCGGGTGGTACCGGTCTGTAGTGCTCATCTACGATCTCAGTAATTACCAAGTCTTCAAAGAAATGCATTTGTCGACAGGTTTGGTGCTCGGCTGCAACACTGGCAGTTTCGGTCGCGGCATACTGGTTAAAAGGTTCATTACCCCAAGCTTCCTTGACTCGTCTTCTCGTTTGTGGCGTTAGGACTTCTGATGCAACGTATACTACCTTGGGACTAATATGCAGTCGGTGAGCAAGCTGTTCTTCAGCCAAGGCGCCAGCCATGGATGCATAGGAAATCAATACCTCAGGTTGCCACTCATTAAGTTCAGCAACAGTCTTTGATAGCGGTTGGCTGGCAGGTAAACGCAGGGAAGGACGCCACCAGCTTTTTACAGTAGCGGAGACTTGGGATGACATATGCCAGGGACTGGTCGAAGCCACAGTTGCCATTTTCTGCCGGTGGGTGAGATTGATCCGTACTCCCGACCATTCCTGACTGCGGGCAAAAGAAGCCAACACTTGACTCCACTCGGTCTCATCGAACAAAAAGAATCCTGGATGACCACTGCTACCTGAGGTCGCATTCACATAGTAATGATTCCTATATCGTTGCCCTGGTCCTCCCTGTGATGCGAAAGCGCGCACATCTTCCAAATGCAGGGTTCGATCCGTCACCAGTTCATCAAAATGCTCCATCATCAGAGCCTTGGTAAGCACCGGGAGCTTATGCAGGGGAAGTCCGGTCAGACCTTTATGGAATTTCTGGTAAAACGGTGATCGTTCGTAAGCGTATTGGCGCAAGACATGCAATGCTTTGGCTTGATACGCCTCCAGTTGTTGGCGGCTCCAACGTTCATGTTTGCGTAATTCTTCCAGGGTATGAAGTAATTTGAGCATGATCTGTATGTTCATCTTGTATTCCTTTGAAAATCAAAGTTCGACAATCCCTACTGAACCGTCGACCATAATTTGGGTACCATCTGCAATCACGCGTGTCGCGTCAATCGCGCCGTTCACCAGTGGGATACCAAATTCCCGGGCCACGATGGCTGCATGAGAGAAAGGGCCACCAGCCTCAGTCACGGCCGCGGTCGCAATATTGAAGAGAGGTGTCCAGACGGGCATTGTCGTATGGGCAACGAGCACATCGCCTGGCTGAAAACGATGAAAGTCTTCGGGCCTGGTAATCACGCGCGCAATGCCACGCGCACGACCGGGACTACCCGGTGTACCCACAAGGATCTTTCGTCCATTGCGTTCTTGTACACCACGCTTGAGAACCGTCTCACCCAAGGCCGAGGAGAACATCTTCAACTGTGTATCTTTGCCCCAGGTCGGATCGGAAAGTGGAGGAATGAAGGGAGGCGGCGTGAGGCGCTTCTGGCCCTCGCGGAGGTCCCGTCGCTGGGCGACGAGCTTAGCCAGATGCGTTCGCGGTGTCTGCAATAGTTCTCTATACTCCAGATAGAAGACATCCGCTGCTTGCTCTATGACTGCTGCGTTTGTTAATCGCCGACCCGCCTCAAGAAACGCCGCGCGAATGAGCGCCAAGACTCGCTGGAAGTGAAATACAGCATCATCCGTGTGAGCGGCATGGCTCTGACTCAACTTGAGCATCGAGCGCGCCAGGAAACCGCGCGTCCCAGGCAAAGAGCGCACCAGACTCTCTGCCTCTGCACGTTCACGGCGAATACGTAGTAATCGTTCATCTGGTGAGACCTTGCTCCCGCGTGCCGCGGCCACATGCTGGGCGAGCAGATCTGGTGATTCACGAAGCGTGAGGTGGATCGGGTCGGCGCTTTCTACATAGTGCCCGAACTTCGCCAGGTATGTCTTGATCTCGCCAGTGTGGGCAGCCTGGCGTAACGCTCGTTCCGCGTCGAGTAAGAGGCTGTCATTGCCACGAAATAGAACGGACGGGTCAGCCAGATCCGGGACGTTTAGCTTTGGGAGAAGCTGCTCGCCTATGAGGGTCACCGCCGCATACCATGTCACCTCCCACCACCACCAGCCTAAGATTTCAAGCAGTCGGTCTACACGGGCATGCAATTCGTCATCCGAAAGTTTCTCCAGTTCAGCCTTCTCCAGAGAATCAAGAATTATTAATTGGGGAGACCAGAGGCGCCGCATCCGGCCATGTCCATCAAGGGTCCCCGCTATTGTGTTCCATAGCAATCCTATGGGAGCAGTGAACAACCATAACAGTCGAAAATTAGCGCGGATGTAAAGCCAACCGTTAATCAGTGCATACCAGGGCATTTGCTGCATGGGAAGCTTGCGCTGGCGAGCCGTGATCATCGCGTCAAAAGTTGTTGTTGCGCCGAGCGGCGAGAGTGGTTCGGTGGCCCATTCCGCGGCTTGCAAATCTTTGAGCCACTTCGCGCCTGTTATCGGACTTTCCCAGCGCACCGGTTCGGATGGCAGGGTAGTGATCGGGCGCGCCTGCACGATATAGAACTTGCCGTTCGCGAAACACCACTCGATGTCTTGCGGTTCACCATAGTGTTTTTCAATTTCTGCGCCGAGCTTTGCAAGTTCAGTTGCCTGTGTCGCGTTCAGTACCTGTGCGCGACGTTTACTCTCTTCTACCGGGCGTTCTTCCGTACCTGTTGCTGTGGGCTGAGTCATCACCGTTTTGTCGGCAATTGTCACTTGCTTGATTGCGCCCGTTGTTTTGTGGGCCACGATATGATCCGGCGTGACTAGCCCGCCAACGATGGCTTCGCCCAAGCCCCAGGCAGCATCGATGGCGATCTCATCACGCGCTCCGCTTATTGGATTGGCGGTGAACATAACACCTGACGCTTCTGCAGGCACCATCACCTGGACAACCACTGCCAGGCTCACCGTCGATGGATCGATCCCTTGCCGGGCGCGATATTCCAACGCACGCGGCGTCCACAAACTTGACCAGCAGCGTTGCACAGCCTCTAGCAACGCAGACTTTCCGCGGATGTTAAGATAAGTATCCTGTTGACCTGCAAAGCTGGCGCCAGGCAGATCTTCGGCCGTCGCCGACGAGCACACCGCGAGTGGCAAGTCGCCAATTGTCTGTATTAAGTCAGCATAGGCGCGACTGATTGCCTCTTCCAGATCGGCCGGTATCTTGCCATTCGCAAAAAGCTGGCGAATAGCTGCCGATCTCGTTTCGCTGCTGTCTGCCTGGTTACTTGCCAAATCAACAATTTGTTTTTGCAGGTGATTGGACTGCACAAAGGCATGGTAAGCCTCCGTTGTGACAAAGAAACCTGGCGGTACAGGGAAACCCACACGCGACATACGGCTGAGGTTTGTGCCCTTACCGCCTACGACGGTCAGCGTAGCATCCTCTGTATCAAAAGGTAGAGCGTATACAGTCATAGTATCTACTTGTATGTCAGCGTGCGATCATCCAAATTGACCGCTCATGTCGGTAGAATAGCACAAGCAGCAATTGATCGTGAGCGCTGGTTGGCTAATAAAAGGCAAGTAAAACTACCTATTTGAAGCAATGAAAAAGGCCATCGCTGCGAACGTGATGACCTCTAATACTGCACAAGACATAAAAAGTCGGTTACTGTTTTTTGCCGCAGTGAATGCTTTTCTTTCAGCCCTGGAATACGCGCGGCAAAAAACGTCCTGTGCGCTTCATGTATGACTTGTACTCATCTCCAAACTTTTTGATCAAGACTGCTTCCTCGTCTCGAATCATGCTGGCGACGGCGCCAACAATCCAGCCAATCCAGACCAGCCCAATAAACCAGTTTGCGGAGATCAAGAAATAGACAATGCTGACGAGAAAGAGTGCTGTGTACATGGGATGCCGCACCCGCCGGTATGGCCCGATCGTTATTAAGGACTGCTTTTCCTTCATAACTCCCGGCACCGAGAAGTTTTTGCCAAGGGTATGATGAACCCAAAGGAGGAAAAAGATGCCTACGAGACCTAAACCAACGCCAAGCCATCGCCAGCCTGCCGACAAGGGCAGCGCTGCCCAGGCAAGCTGTTCAGGCGCAACAACGTAGACGACCGTTGGCACGATATTCAAAAAGCCCAATGTGCCAAACACAAGCTGGCGAACGTCGCCGCGGGGGCGGAAGAAACTCCTGTCCGATTGCATGGCCAGGCGCGTGTAATAAATACGGATGGCAGTATAAATCGTCCCGATTACCGCCAGCGCGATACGGAAGATCAATTCTGTGTTCATGCTACATGTCCTTTCGTAAACATAAAATAACATCAATCCATCTGGGGAGTGAGCGCTGATTGACTGACAAGAGGTAGGTAAAACTACCTGCTTCTCTTGTAGATTTATTACTAATGAAAAATCATCGATAGATTCTGATTTGCGCTCGAAGACCTAGATGTATCACTATTTATGTAAGCCGAATTGCTTATCTCTAAACAAGTCAAATGTCGCTGGTGATTGCTGGGTGGGCTCGTATACTTGAAATGATTTTCTGATGATGAAATCTATTTCACCCAACGAGGACTTGTCGATGATCCAAGAGACTCGATCAGCAGAATTGAGTAAACCGATTTCCAAAGCGGCTACTTTGGAAAAACGAGTTGAGTATGTAGATATTGCAAAAGGGATTGGTATTGTGTTGGTTGTGATGGGACACAATGATTTTGCGCTCATATCACCCTTCGCTCACAAATTGATCTATTCGTTCCACATGCCCATGTTCTTTTTTATGTCCGGCATGTTCTTTAAGCCAGATATGCCGTTCTGGACATTTATCCAGCACCGCTATAGCAAAGTCCTCAAACCGTTTTTATTTATGGTTTTGTTGATCTATGTTGCAAGCATATCTTTTTCAAAGGTAAGTTTCCTGGTGGCCGGAAGACGCCTGTTTAAAGCCATGTATGCCAACGGCTATTACCTGGATTGGGTGCAGCTATGGTTTCTTCCCCATCTATTTGCTGTGAGTCTCTTTGCCTATTTCTTTTTCAAAGTGGTAAAGCGAACACGTGTATTCCGGCTACGGTGGGTGATATTGGTCGTAATGTACATCGTCGGCATACTCAGTATCAAGTTATTCTGGCCATTTGAGTTCAACCTGCTGGGCAAGGACTTTACACTATATGGTTTGCCGTTCAGCATAGACATTGCAGTTGTCAGTGGATTCTTTTTTATTTTCGGTTATGAACTAAACAGAAAACAAAACGATGCTCTTTTTGAAAACCCATTGACCTTATTGATCTCTGGAATAACGTTGACTCTACTCGTCTGGTATTTGCCTGCACGGATTGATTTCAATACCCGCCAATTTGACTCTCTGGTAATCAATACAATAGAAGCCTTCCTGGGCATATTCTTCATCCTTGCTCTATCTAAACAATTGGAGCGAGTAGGCTGGCTCTCCACTTTGTTCAGGTATATTGGGCAGGCATCGCTCATCATCCTTATTTTTCAGGTCCCAATTCAGGCTTACTGGGGACAAAAGTTCCTTGTCGTAACTGATAGCCTGGTTTTTTCCTATTGGATGTCTTTCCTGGCTGGGGTTATTGGCCCAATTGTCATCAATGTACTATTTATTCGTCCCAATCCGATTGTAAGGGAATGGTTCAGCCAACCAGCACCGCAGGAAAATAAGCAATTGGCCGTGAGCGTGTTTGAGTAATATCATCCGTCAAGAATTTAATGGCCGCAGAGCTTTTACGGAATCAAATAGACAGGGCGACCGAGATTGATGAGTCCGCCAAGTTCTTTGAAATGAATCTTAGCTACGCACTATGAAATTTTGCAGTTCATCGTGTCATCTTTGCTTTACAAAATGTGGCAGTGGCAAACTATAGCTTGGTAGATAATGCCTTCTTTATGAGCCATCCTGGTCTGGAGTGGAAGACTGATTGCCGATGCTTAATGCATGACCGTGGTGTCGTGAGATCCTGCTTTGACATTAACGGACTATCCTGGTAAACGATCCAGTATATAATTCTCTTCTGACCCTATCAGCCAGGCTGCAACCTGAGCTGACTGGAGGAATGTTATGCTTCAAATGAACCATTCGATCATAACGCGCCGCAGACTGCTCATGCTCAAATGGCTCATCATCTTCACACCTCCCGTTACAGTTATAATGGGCCACAGCGTGCTGGGCTACCTGCTAGGGTACTCGGCGGGCCATAGCCTGCTGGATGTCACGGTGCGCAGACTCGCAGAGAACCTGCTCGTGGCACTCCTACTTCTGGTGCTGAGTTACATTTTTATTGAGACGCTGTTTAGAGTGATACGGAAACTTCAGGCTGAGGCATTGGCCTGAGAGCAGGACCTCCAGACCATGAACGCCGTGATGCAGGAACGGGAGCGGCTGAGCAGGGAACTCCACGATGGTGTAGCCCAGTTCGTCGCGGATCTGCTCTTGCCCTGTAACATCATCGTGCATGAGGAGGAGGGCGGCAGCGTCGTGTCCATCCAGGACCCGATAGCCATGATGAGTGTGGCAAATAGTCCTGGTCTGGATCCGATGCCCACGAGGCCAGGGAGCGCTTGTAGCGGGTTGTCGCGGCCTTGAACGCCTGAAGGAGATAGAACGAAAAACTAAACATGGATATCAGAAGCACTGAGGAAACGAACACTTCCACCTGCCTCCACGAGTACCCTCTCACCAGAGGACAGGCGGCTTTGTGGTTTCATTACAAAGTAGCGCCAGAGGCTGTGGCCTATAACCTTGCTGGCGCGGTTGCCATTCCTGGGGACACCGATCTGGATGCTCTGCGAAGCGCCTTTCGAAGGCTGGCTGAGCGCCATCCTATGCTCCGCACATCCTTTTCTGCGCAACATGGCAAACCCGTTCAGCGCGTGCATCCGTCCATCGAGGTTGTCTTCCATTGCGAAGATGGCTCAAGATGGAGTACGGCGCAACTGGACGAAGCTCTGGCAAAAGAAATTTACCACCCCATTGATCTGGAACAGGGTCCTACATGGCGGGTGGTGGTATTCCAGCAGGCTCCTATCTCCGGAGAAAATGACGTAAGCGTCGGTCCTCAGGATCATCTGGTTCTCTTGGTACTTCACCATATGATAGGCGACCTGTGGTCCATAGCCATCATCCTGTCAGAAGTCGCGGCTCTTTATCGAGAAGAGACCACTGGAGTCCAAGTATCGTTGAAACCGTTACGGGCAAGTTATGCCGACCACGTGAATAAGGAGTTAGTGCGGCTGACCGGGCCACAGGCGGAGATAAGTTGGGACTACTGGCGCACTGTCTTATCCGGTGAACTATCACCCTTGAGTCTACCTACAGACTGGGCTCGTCCACCTGTATCGACCGGGCGTGGCGCGGTTCAGACCGTCCTTCTGGATAAAGAGCTCACAGATGGACTTCGCGCCCTTGCCGGGAAACAACGTGTTGCTCTCTATACAGTCCTGCTCACTGCGTTTCAAACCCTGCTGCATCGCTACACCGGTCAGAACGACATCCTCGTGGGTTTTCCGAAAGCGGGCAGGAGCTCGTCCACGGCACGAGTCGTTGGCTACTTTGTGAACCAGACGGTCGTGCGGGCTGACTTCACGGAGAATCCTCGCTTCATAGACTTGTTGAATGGGGTTCAAAAATCAATCGAAGAAGGCGCCAGGCACGACTGGTATCCGTTCTCATTGTTGGTCCAGCGCCTCCAACCCACTCGCGACCTCAGCCGTTCCCCACTCATCCAGGCTGTGTTCTCCTGGCAGCAGGCGCCCCGTCTGATTCCCAGGGAGAACGCCGGGGCCATTGTTTTGGGACAGGCAGATCACGCAATCGACCTGGATGGGCTGTTCGTACATTCTGTTCACCTACCCCATCGTGTCGCGCCTTTTGATCTGATGATGTTGGCGGCCGAGGCGCCCGATGGTCTCGTAGTGACGATCGAGTACGCCACGGATTTGTTTGACGCGGCAACCATTGCTCGTATGGCAGAGTGCTACCATACGTTGCTAGAGAGCATTACCGCTGCTCCGGAACAGCGGGTGTCCGATCTCACGGTCTTACCGGAGACTGAGCGGGAGCAGTTGGTTGAGGATTGGAACGCTACCGCCGGCCCCTATCCGACCCAGGCTTGCCTACACTCGCTCTTCGAGCAGCAGGTCGAGCGTACGCCGGAGATAGTAGCAGTAGCCAGCGGGGAAGAGCCACTGACCTACCGCCAGCTCAACCAGCGCGCCAACCAACTGGCCCACTTTCTCCAAGAGCAGGGCGTCGGCCCCGATAGCCTGGTGGGAGTGTGTCTGGAGCCTTCCGTGCTGATGGTCATTGCGTTGTTGGGAATACTTAAAGCAGGTGGGGCCTACCTGTCGCTCGACCCCACCTTCCCGGAAAAGCGTCTGGCCTTCATGCTTGCGGACGCCCGCCCTGCCCTGCTGCTCACCCGCCAGGGGCTGCGCCCGCGGCTGCCCGATTTTACCGGTAGATTGGTCTGTTTGGATGCGGATGAAGACTGCCTGCGAGCACAACCCCAAACCAACCCGTCCAGCCACACCACCCCGGACCACCTGGCCTATGTGATCTATACTTCCGGCTCCACCGGCCAGCCCAAAGGTGCCGCGTTAGCCCACCGTGGTGTGGTGAGCCTGTTGACCGATTTTCAGCAGCGCAAGGCGATCCAGCCCGGTGATGCATGCAGTTGGTGGACCAGTCCCAGTTTCGACGTCTCCGTCTACGAAATTTTCTCCCCCCTGCTGGTGGGAGGCAGTCTGCAGGTGATCCCGGAAAGTTTGCGTCTGGATGCTCCGCGACTGCTAGACTGGTTCCAGGCGCAGCATATCCGCAGCGCCTATCTGCCGCCATTCTTTTTAGCTGATTTCACCACCTGGGTTCAAAGCCACCCCGGTGCTTCACCCTTGCGCCGCCTGTTAGTGGGTGTTGAACCCATCCCAGATGCCCTGCTGACCCGCCTGAGTGCGCAAGTACCCGCTCTGTGCATCTTAAATGGCTATGGCCCAACTGAAACCACCGTCTGCAGCACGCTCTACGTGATAAACACCGCTCACCCCCACCCGGGAAATACACCCATCGGAAGACCGGTGGCCAACACACAGACTTACCTGTTGGATCAGGCTTTACAGCCGGTACCGGTGGGGGCGGTGGGAGAGCTCTACATCGGTGGTGTGGGACTGGCGCGAGGCTATCTGAACCAGCCCGAGCTGACCGCGCAGCGTTTCATCCTGTCGCCCTTCCGATCAGGAGAGCGTCTGTACCGTACTGGAGATCTGGCGCGCTATCTCCCGGATGGCAATCTGATGTTTGTTGGCCGCTCGGATACCCAGGTGAAGCTGTACGGAGTGCGCATCGAATTGGGCGAAATTGAAGCCACTCTGACGCAGCACCCCCTGGTCAAACAAGCTGCTGTCCTGCTGCACGAGCAGGCCTCCGCTGAGAAGCACCTGGTGGCTTATGTGGTATCCGCCCCGGACGCGTCTCCCTCCCCTGGAGAACTCCGCCAATTCCTGAATCAGCGGCTGTCTTGCGCGATGGTGCCATCCGCTTTTGTTATACTGGATGCCTTCCCCCTCACCTCTAGCGGAAAAGTGGACCGTAAAGCCTTCCCGCTACCCTACATCTTACAACCGAAACAGGGGAACACTTACCGGGCACCCCAGACGAACGCCGAACAGATCCTGGTTACGATCTGGCAGCAGGTACTGGGTGTGGAACACGTTAGTGTAGACGATAACTTCTTCGAGCTCGGTGGGGATTCGATCATGAGCATCGAGATCGTTTGTTACGCAGAGGATGCAGGCCTACACTTGAGCCCACAACATGTTTTCCAGGCTCCCACCGTAGCTGGCCTCGCCGTCCTGGCCGATGCGTCCGTGCCCATTCGAAAACAACCGATACAAGAGAATATCGAGGCTGCAATCCCCCTCACACCTATTCAGCGCTGGTTTTTCGAGCGGAATTTCCCGAACCCGCACCATTGGAATCAGTCCATGCTGTTCGTCACCCCCCAGCCGCTCGCCCCGATCCACCTGCGTTCCGCCGTATCTGACCTCCTGATACAACATGATGCCCTGCGGCTGCGCTTCACCAATGGACCGCTCGGCTGGCAGCAAACCTGTGCAGCCTCTGATGTGGAAGTCCCGTTCGATGTCATCGACTTGTCAGTTCTGACCGATGCGAAGCAGGCTGATACTATCGAGACGCAGGTTGCTGACCAGCAGTGCAGCCTCGATCTGTCCACAGGCCCGTTGATCCGCGTGGTTTATTTTTTTTTGGGAGCAGACCACCCCGGGCGTCTCCTGATCGTCATCCACCATCTGGCGGTCGACGGCGTCTCCTGGCGCATCTTGCTCGAAGACCTCCAGAGTGCATATCGACAACGCGAGCGCGGACAGTCCACCCAACTCCCGCACAAGACCACCAGTTTCCAGGCCTGGGCCCGGCGCCTGGCAGACTTCGCCCAGTCTCCAGAACTCGAACAGGAAGCCAGCTTCTGGTTGCACACCGCCGGAACCCATCTCCCGGAACTACCCATCGACCAGGCAACTCCCGATCAATCTCAGGATGGTCTCAATACGGAGGGTAGCGCTCACAGCGTTTCGGTCGCCCTTGGAAGCGAAGAAACCCAGGCTTTGCTTCGGGAGGCACCAGGCGCGTATGGAACCGAGATTGGCGATATCCTCCTGGCGGCGCTTGCCCGCGCATTTCAACGCTGGACGGGTAAAGAAGCCCTATGGATTGATCTCGAGGCTCACGGTCGGGAGAATATTTTCGATGAAATCGATCTCACCCGTACCGTTGGCTGGTTCACCACGCTTTACCCAGTCCGTCTCGATCTGGATCACAGCACCGAACCGGGCCAGGCCATTAAAATGATTAAGGAACAGTTACGCCAAATTCCACATCATGGCCTGGGGTATGGACTCCTCCGTTATCTCTGCCCTGATCCAACCCTGAGCTGCCGGTTCAAGGCGATCCCACCCGCTCAAGTGAGCTTTAACTATCTAGGCCAGTTTCCCCGGGCTGGCATTGACGGCCTCGTCTCTAGCCTAGTCCCGGAACCCCTCGAATACCAACGCTGCTCAGACGCACAGCGATCCCACCTCATCGAAATTAACGCCGCCATTTTCCAGGGTGAACTGCGCATTGACTGGGTTTACAGCTTTAAAGTACACTCCCGCCACACGATTGAACAGGTTGCCGGCTTCTTCATCGATGAGTTACGCATTCTAATTGCCCACTGCCGGTCCCCAGAAGCCATTGGGTACACGCCTTCCGATTTCCCAGACGCGGGGCTCAGCCAGGCTGAACTCGACACGGTCCTACGGCTCACCTCCAGGTCAAAGGTATCCATCCCCAAACGGAACCTGGAGGCGGTTTATCCGCTGTCACCCATGCAGCAGGGCATGGTTTTCCACACTCTCTACACCCCGGAGTCGGGCGTCTACTTCGAGCAGACGACTTTCACGATCCAGGGGCAGTTCGATGTTTCAGCCTTCGAGAAAGCCTGGCAGCGGGTGTCCGACCGCCACATGATTCTACGCACTTCCTTTGCCTGGCAAGGATTGGACCGTATGCTCCAGGTCGTCCACAAGAAGGTTAACGCGCCGCTAGAGCTGCAGGACTGGCGCAACATTTCTGGAGCCCAGCAGCAAGCCCGCCTCGAAAGTCTGGTGACCACGGAACGCGGCCGCGGTTTTGATTTGTCCATTCCACCACTCTTGCGCCTGGCAATCCTCCAAACAGCCGATGATACTTATCAGGTTCTTCTCAACCACCACCATGTTCTGCTGGATGGCTGGTCCATTCCACTGCTTTTCAAAGAGGTCTTTGCCTTATACGACGCCTTCACTCGCGATCAGGACCTCACTTTGCCACCGGCTCGACCCTACAGCGACTATATTGCATGGCTCCAAACCCGAAACCTTGCAGCGGCTGAAGCGTTCTGGCATAAAGAGCTTGCCGGCTTTGTTCCGGTCACATGGAACCCCGTTCAGCCATCGTCTTCGCCGCCGCCCGGCGCATCTCGGCCCGCTGAGCAGGATGAATGCTTGTCTCCCCACACGACTGCCGCTCTGCAAGCTTTAGCACGTCAGCAACATCTCACGATCGGTACACTCGTCCAGGGCGCCTGGGCGATTCTCTTGAGCCACTACTGCCAGCGAGACGAGGTCCTTTTTGGAGTCACTGTCGCGGGTCGACCTTCCGAACTTCCGGGTGTCGTGAACATGATCGGACTCTTCATCAACACGCTTCCTCTCCGGGTGCATATCGCCCCTCATTCTCCGCTCATCGAATGGCTCCAGCATATCCAAGATAAAGCCATTGAAATACGGCAGTACGACTACAGTCCTCTCACCCAGATCCAGGCCTGGAGTGGGGTTCCTCGCGGTTCGTCTCTCTTCGACACTATCCTTGTTCTTGAGAACTATCCAAGCCATACTGCCCTTAGCGAACAGTTCGGCAGGCTGCGG
>JANMSY010000134.1:0-3268 GCA_031389865.1 Anaerolineales bacterium
CGGGCCACACTTGCGCCCGATTTTTGAATTTGAAATGTTTAGCATTTCATGGCAATTCAAAATCGTGCGTTCGGTGCACACCTGTCCCCGAAGTGGAACGGAGTGGGAGTGCAGGTGTGATGGTGGGATCCCCAGCGCTCATGCGCTGGGGTGGGCGATGGTCGCAATGGATTGCTCCCTCGCTTGATCTGCGCGTTTTGGAGCAGTTTCGGTGGCTTGAGGCTGGTTCCGTTACAATGGCGTTGTCTCGTCCCACCCTTGGGGCGCTTCGCGGACGCAAGCCGTTGGGTGGCTTTGCTCCAAACCAAGTCCAGTCAAAAGTGGCTCCTTGGTAGTTGCAGTGATTCTGCTAACGAGGGATTGCCAAATCCTGTAAATGCAGGAGATACACTTGGCATTTGCCCCGAATCTGGCGGCTGGATTTGTCAATCCAGCCGAGCATCACGGCGATTCCCAGAGAACCTCAAAAGCCCCTTGATAACAGTATCACTTTCTGATATTATTAAAGCGTGGATCGCAAACACCGTAAAACTCTGGAAGCCATTTTCGAGAAGCCTGAGCGTGCCAATATCGCCTGGCGAGATATTGAAGCTCTCTTTGTGGCCCTGGGGTCCGAAGTCACAGAAGGGAATCGTTCCAGAGTTCGCGTCGCCCTAAAAGATGTTCGCGCTGTTTTTCACCGTCCGCATCCGCGTAAAGAAACCAACAGAGGTGCAGTCAAATCGGTTCGCCGGTTTCTGGAAGCGGCAGGAGTTGAGCCATGATGGAATATAAAGGTTATATCGGTAAAGTTGAAATTGACGAAGAAGCGGGTATTTTGTACGGAGAAGTTATTAATGTCCGCGATGTCATTACATTTGAAGGGGAAAGCGTTGATGACATTCAAAAGGCATTTCGAGAATCGGTTGATGATTATCTCGATTTTTGCGCGCAGCGCGGTGAGTCGCCTGAAAAGCCGTTTTCAGGAAAATTTGTTGTTCGTTTGCCGGCCGAGTTGCATCGTCAAGCATATATTCAAGCCAAACTGAAAGATCAGAGTCTGAATCGTTGGGTAACAGAAGTTTTGCAAAGAGCACTTAGAAACCAATAGAGTCTTTAGGTCAAAACGCCAGCTAACACCCCCTTCGGGGATGCCGTCTGTAGGGACGGCGTGCGCGTTTTTGAGCAGTTTCGGTGGCTTGAAATTGGTTCCGGCAAGGTGGCGTTATCCCAATCCCGCCCACCAGCGGGTAATGAATATCGGGCGAACACCTGGCGGCGCCACTCAGACTTGAATACTTATGCGATCCTATCACCTGCCGCAACAAACCGAATCTATCCTGCGCCGGCGGTGCTGGTATGTACTCAACACACGGATATAAAGTACAATTTCCTCAAGCAGCAGGAACATGTCTTGGCTGATCTCCCCATGTACCCGAAACAATCGTAAGACGCATATCATGACGCGACAAGAACCTCCAACCGTTTCACCCCCACCGCGAGACAAACGACTTTGGCGCTGGCTCATTGAGCCATCCCCCAGAATTACGGAACTTTCTCTACGACGGCAGGCGGCCCTCCTGACGGGATTCGTGCTTGGCTTGATTGTCCTTGCAATTCTGCTTGAAGCCGCCACTACTCTGTTGATCGATGATGCTGGATATACCGGTTATAGGCAAACCATTATTTCAGTCATGATTTTGGCAGTCGTTTACGCCATCAGCCGCACCCAATACGTACAACTTGCTGGGATCCTGGCGATGATTGTCCTCTCGCTGGCCATCTTCCTAATCGGTTGGGGCGAGCCCAGGGCCGTCCTTGGAGGGGCATTTGATTTCCTGATAATACCGCTGTGGCTGGGCAGCCTATTCATCAATCTCAAGAAATTGCCCTACCTGATCGTGGGTGAACTGGTCGGTCTCCTGGTTTTTCCGCTTGTGGCTCCTCAAGTCACGCTCAATGACATTCTGATCGGACCCTTCAGCTTTATTGTGGCTACCTCCATCCTGCTCATCATCATGACCCGACACCGCGATCTGCTGGAAAAAGACCGCCTGCAGGAATTGTCACAGTCCAAAGAGCAGCTGCAGGTCGAACTCGCACAGCGCAAGCGCATGGAAGAGCAATTGACCCATACCGCGCTACATGATCCGTTGACGAATCTGCCGAATCGGGTCCTGTTTATGGATCGCCTGCAACATACGATGCAACGCGCCAAACGACATAAGGACCACATGTATGCAGTACTTTTCCTCGATCTTGACCGCTTCAAGGTGGTCAATGACAGCCTGGGACACCATCTCGGAGACCAGTTACTTATTGAAAGTGCACGCCGTCTAACAGCCTGCCTGCGCAGCGAAGATACCGCGGCCCGCCTGGGGGGCGATGAGTTCGTCATCCTGCTTGATGGTATTCAAGACTCCACAGATGCCACACGCGTCGCTAATCGCATCCAGCGCGAGCTGGCTCTGCCCTATGATCTGGGAGATCACAAGGTATTTGTATTTGCAAGCATAGGCATTGTAATCAGCGCGGCCCGGTATGAGCGGCCGGACGATGTTTTGCGCGATGCCGATATTGCCATGTATCGCGCCAAAGGACAGGGTCTGGGCGGCTTTGAAATTTTCGATCCGGTCATGCTGGATCGTGTCATGACACGCCTCGAACTGGAGACCGACCTGCGTAAAGCTTTGGAACGCCTCGAGTTTATCGTTCACTACCAGCCAATCCAGGATCTGAAGACCCATCGAATCGTCGGATTTGAGGCGTTGGTACGTTGGCAACATCCAACAAAAGGTCTTGTTCCGCCAGCAGAGTTCATCCCAACCGCTGAAGAAACCGGTCTCATCGTTCCGATCGGATACTGGGTTCTGGACCAGGCATGCCGCCAGATCCGTGAATGGCAGGTGCATTATCCTGCAGATCCTTCATTGACAATTAGCGTGAATTTATCGACCAGGCAATGCATCCAATCGGATTTGATCGAAAAGATCGCCGCTGTCCTGCAAAAAAATAAATTGGATGCCAGCAGCTTGAAGTTGGAACTGACGGAAAGCCTGATCGTGGAAGACTCCGAGTCCATCTCGATCATGCTTTCGAAGTTGCGTGCGTTGGGCGTATCGATCGGCAGAGTGTGTAGATAACTCAGCGCTGAATATCCTGTGCCAAAATCGTCAATTTGCACCTGTATGCCCAAAGCACGCAGCTTCGAAAGCATGGCCGATATGGACTCGGAGTCTTCCACGATCAGGCTTTCCGTCAGTTCCAATTTCAAGCAACTGGCATCCAA
>JANMSY010000149.1:0-9904 GCA_031389865.1 Anaerolineales bacterium
AAGCCATAGGCCATTTCATACAGTTGAAGCCGCTGAAATGCCGAGACAAGCATCACGATCACCAGTCCCACAAGAACAATGCCCAGGCCCGAGAAGACGCGTCGCTGCGATTCAGATTCGCGGCGTGTGACCGCGCCCAGACCAAGCAGCATAAGCAGGCTGAAGAACGCAACAGCCACAAGTTCGCCAAAGCCCTTGCGTGCATATTCAGAAAACGTATATCCCTCGATGTGAATATTTGACTGCCCACCAAAGAAATACTGGAACTGGATCACCACAAACGTAATGAACAAAATCACCACGCTGCTAAGCACAATCGCGGACTCTGTAAAACCGAGAAAAGGGGCAACCCGCGTTTTCGCTTCCACATTCTCATCTGACTTCTGCGCAGCATGCAGGAACGTCCCAGCGAGTGCGTATGCAAAGACAAGGATATACACGAGCCTGAAAATATATTCGGGCAGGTTGTCGATTCGGAATAACGCCAGAAAATCGTCGAAGCGCGTCGCAAAGATCGGGTCAGCGGAAGACAGCAGGGATGCAAAGACCGCGATGACAGGTAGCGCAATGATCACACCTCGCACCACAGGCCAGAAGTGGACATTACGCTTCTCACCCGCTGATGGCTGTCCCGAAGCGGGACGGCGATTCTCCGAAACGAATCCAAGCGGACGGGCGATTATGCTGCCCAGTAGATTCAAATATCCGAAGAAATAATCCAGCAGGCCGTAGCGCGTCCATTGGCCGCTGAGATATGTCAGTGCGAAGACTCCCATTAGGAAAAGAACAGCAGCGACGGAGAGGAATACGGACAGGGGCTCCTGGCGGATAAAGGTCATCGCCGCGAGAAAGGCGATCGGGATCAGGAGCAGGCTCGATCCCCGTGCCAGGCGGAGCCCATCTGCTCGAAGGAGTAAAACTCCAGTGAGCAGGCAGAGGGCAACGTAGATGGCAAAATTGATACCCATGGGCTTTTCCCAGAAGAGGAAATCAAATGCCCAGCCGAGCAGAATAACGGTTGTCCAAAAACGATTTGGGTTGGCTTTCATGCGGATCTCCATGTTAAATTTCCATTAGGATAACCGTTACAGACCTCCGTACACTCTCAAAAGGTATCATAATTCCGCAAATTGTAGAGAAAATATAGTTACAATTTTATAAGAGTCCAACTCCCCCCATTGACATCCGAAATAAAATATGACATACTTTCACCATTGTTCGGGGGCAAGCCAACGAAATGCCATCCTATAGAAAGGAGGAGGTGATGTCTCTCATGGATAGTTGTAACAAACCCAGCGCTGTGGCATCCCTCCTCCAGTAAGACGGCAGACAGTTTTTCTGCAACTTACTAGAATGGGAAGCCACAGCGCCCCACCAATGCCGTCCGAAAGGGCGGCATTGTGGTTTAAGCCCCACGCTTTGAGCAAGCTGGCACATCGCGCGGGTGGGAAAAATTATTCGTCGCCAAACGAAATGCCCATGCCGCGGGCAGTAACGACTGCATCACCGTTGATATCAACTCGTTTCACTTCGGCAATGGCCTCACTCAAAGGGACATCGATAATCTTGCCCGCGTGCAAGGCGACCATGCGATCAAATTTTCCCTGTGCCGCCAAACGGACAGCCGCGGCACCATAGCGGGTTGCGAGCCAGCGATCAAACGGGGTCGGAGTGCCGCCGCGTTGAAGATGACCGAGCACCGTGACACGAGTTTCGAACCCCTCATTTTCAATGTACTCGCCCACCCTATGACCAATGCCACCCAGGCGGGGAACATAGATTTCATCCCCTTTTCGCGAGAAGACCTGTTTTCCGTTCAACGGTTTGGCGCCTTCCGAAACGGCGATGATGCTGAAGTGCATGCCGCGCTCGACGCGCTGGCGCACCTTTGCCACAACAGATTCAAACTTGAAAGGGATTTCCGGGATCAGGATGACATCGGTTCCACCTGAAACACCTGCATGAAGGGCAATAAATCCCGCGTCGCGCCCCATCAATTCGAGTACCATCACCCGGTGATGGGCTTCGGCAGTGGTGTGCAATTTATCAATTGCCTCAGTGGCCGTGTTGACTGCAGTGTCAAAACCAAAAGTCGCTTCCGTGCCGCCAATATCATTATCGATCGTTTTGGGCACGGCAATGATCGGCGCGCCTTTTTCAAATAATTGATGAGCAATATGCAATGTGCCCTCACCACCCAAAACAAGCAAAGCATCCAGTTTGAGGCGTTCAATCCCCTGGATGATTTCATACGAAACATCAATGATCACTTCCCGCCCGTCGCGGATGACCTTGCGCGCATACGGGTTACCGCGATTGGCCGCGCCCAAAATCGTCCCACCTCGAGGCAGAATCCCTCGCACATTTTCGATCCCAAGCGGAATGACTCCCTGCTCATCGATAAATCCATCGTAGCCATCACGGATGCCGATCACCTCAGCCCCATACTGATAGATTGCAGTCTTGACCGCTGCCCGGATGACAGCATTCAGTCCAGGCGCATCTCCACCACCCGTCAATATGCCAATTCGTTTCATCAAAAGATCTCCTTGTGAAATTAATCATACTCCATTCCTGAACCTTTCTTGCACATCACCCTATAAGCCCATATAATGGATGCAATGGATCAGACAATCACCCACTCCAATAAAACGAAAATAACACGCTGGCTCATCCCCATTGCGGCAGTCATTGCATTTGCGGTCTGGTTTACCGTTGCCCCGCCCGGAGTACTCGGCAAAGCGGATGCGGTGGGCTATGCCATCTGTCACCGCATTGATGAAAGGTCATTTCACGTTGGGGGGCGTCAGCTTCCATTATGTGCACGCTGTACTGGTGAATTCTACGCCGCGGCAATCTCATTGCTCTTCTTTGCCATCGTTAGCCCAAAGAAAAGCGGCATGCCCAATTGGAAAATTGGAGCACCGTTATTTCTATTCCTTCTTGCGTTTGGAATTGACGGCTCCAACTCCTACATCTATTTGCTCAAAAGCACGGCAGGTGGCGCGCTCGATCACATCCCCAATCTTTACATTCCGAATAACACACTGCGTCTTTTCACCGGGAGCGGTATGGGTATTGCCCTGGCTTCGATCCTGTACCCCGCGTTCAACCAGAGTGTGTGGAAAGATCTGGATAAGGAACGTCCTCTCGACTGGAAAAAACTGGGCATGCTTGTCAGCATCGTTTTACTGGTTAACCTCGCCATTCTGACTGAAAGTTCCCTTGTCCTATATCCCATCGCGATCCTCAGCGTGCTGGGCGTACTTGCATTGCTCATCATGGTCTTTAGCATGGTGTGGATCCTGGTCATGCGTGAGGAAAACGTATTTACATCGTTAAGGGAGATGTGGATGCCCTTCCTGGCCGGAACGACTCTCGCGTTCATTATGATCACTGCGATCGACCTGGTCCGCTTCAAGCTCACCGGAACCTGGGGAGGCTTCCCTTTGGGCTGATCCTCATCTGGTGCCTCGCGCTGAGCGGAGCGACGAGTGAAACGAGGAGTGAAGTCGAAGCGCAAGTGTTTACCAAAATCACCCTTCGACTTCGGGCTTCGCGATAATTGCTCAGCCCACCGCTCAGGGCGAAAGGAATAATCTGGAGGAACCATGGAATTACTAACTGGCATATTCACAGCATTCGGTCTTTCTGCAAGCGCGGGATTGAATGCCTACATCCCACTGCTTCTTGTTGGGTTGATCGCGCGCTACACGGATCTCATGCAACTTAACTCGCCATGGGACACACTGGCCAGCCCATGGATCATCCTGATGCTCTCCTTTTTGGTCATCATCGAAATGCTGGCAGACAAAATCCCGGCGGTGAATCATCTCAATGACGTGATCCAGACATTCATACGCCCGGCTGCAGGTGCAATCGCCTTTGCTGCGAGCGCGAATGTTGTCACCGACGTCAGCCCTGTTCTGGCACTCGCATCCGGACTGCTTGTCGCAGGTACAGTACATGTTGCCAAGGCGGGAGTGCTGCGTCCAGCTGTGACAGCAACCACCGCTGGCGCGGGAAACATTCCCGTATCCATAGCGGAGGATATTGTCTCCACGGTGCTGTCGATACTTGCGATCATCCTGCCGATTCTCGTCGGTACCCTGCTGATCGTGGTGGCCGCATTCCTCGTGTATTGGCTGTACAGGCGCTCCAATCGGAACATTGCTTCCTAGCGTAAAGGAAAGGAGATTCGCATGTCTGATCCAAACACACCACTCTTCCAAAATGGCACCCCTGCCCCAAACAGCACCTTATCGCTCACCAGCCTGATCATGGGAATCCTGGGATGGTCCGTTATACCAATCGTTGGGGCCATTATTGCTGTGATCACGGGTCACATGTCAAAGAAGGAAATCAGGGAAAGCAATGGTGTACTGGGTGGCGACGGCATGGCAACAGCCGGTCTGCTGCTCGGCTATTCCAACCTGGCATTGGGACTTTGTGTTTGTCTGGCGTTCATCCTATTCCCTGCCCTGTTCCTGGGTTTCTTTGCCGCTGCAGAGGGAATATTTAATGCAATTCCATAATACTCCCAAGAGTGGATAATTGTGTGGGCTTGCCCAATAGTTTCACCACGGAGTACACGGAGAACACAGAGAAAACCTTCTAAATTCTCCGTGAACTCTATGTTCTCTGTGGTGAGAAGAAATATAGCCCATTCTTTTAGCCACTCCCATACTCCCGGGAACATGTGGGCAGATAAACTACCTGATATAATCCGCACATTGTAGCAAATCATTCTGTCATTGTTGGAGGAACCCATGGAACCACAGTATACGCCCGCCCCTGAAGAGCCCAAGAAGAGCAATACCACCCTGATCATCGCAACCGTCGTAGTCCTTGTCCTGTGCTGTTGTTGTATCAGCGCAGGATTGCTCTGGCAGTACGGTGACGCACTTATGAACTCCTTCTAGTCAAAACCACTCCATACAGATACAAACCTCCGGGTTACGCCGGAGGTTTGTTGTTTAAGAAAAGTTGTTTCAGTTCATCCAATCCCTTTAATGCGCCAGTCCGTAACTCGTCATTCAACTTCAATTCTTCAAATTCATCTTCATCCAGAATGGTCTGTTTTCCATCGGCTGAGACCCATAGATCAAGTGCAAGATCAACATAATAGATAACACCATCTTCAAACACAGCGGGCCTGCCTACGTTACAGTACCAGCCTTTTATCGTTCCATCATCACGGTCATAAATTGCAAAAATGTTGTACCAGCGATCAGTGAAATAAGACTCAACGAAACGGTCACCCGTTTTAAAAACCACGTCCATGAAAGGCATATCGGCCCGGTCGAACAATGCTTCAAGGGTAAGTGAATGTTCATTACGCTTGAGGAGCAGACCTTCATATTCATACGTTACTTCGCCAGCAGGATTTTTTTTCTGCACCTTTATCCGCAGAACTGCTTCGCTTGTTTTCATGCGAGACATTCTACCTTAATCCGCACTTCGATCTTCTCCCCCATCTGCGGCGCGTCCTGCAAGTAGACATACAGCCCGTTATCCAATTGGACTCTATATCGATCGTGCTGGAAGATCACATCTGTGACAACTCCCCGAACGACATTTCCCTCCTTCTCAGCCGACAGCGGCCGCGCCAGCAAATGAACGTTCTCTCCCTTTGAGTGCTTGTGCCCGCAGTGGACCGTCAGAATTCCGAATTTGGTTCCGACTTTTGAATTGCCGTCGTGTATGCCTTCAAACACACTGCCCAAACCCAGAAATCCTGCCACAAATGCCGACTCTGGATTGGCCCAGACCTCTGCAGGAGTTCCCTGGCGGATGATCTCACCGTCGTGCAGGATCAAGACTCGGTCTGCAATCGTGAAGGCTTCCTCCTGATCATGTGTCACATAGATGGCAGGGATCCGCGTGTTGTGTAATATCTTGCGCAATTCGTTGAGCAAATCTTCGCGGAGAGTTCTGTCCAACGCGCCGAGGGGTTCATCGAACATCAACAAACGCGGACGCGTTGCCAGGGCACGTGCCAGTGCAACACGCTGTTGTTCCCCACCAGAGAGATCTGTCACATGTCGATTCCCAAACCCACTCAAATTCACCATCTCCAGCGAATCGACTACACGCTCAGTAATTTCCTTTTGCGGCAGGCGCCGCATTTTGAGGCCGAAGGCAACATTCTCGTTGACGTTGAGGTGCGGAAAAAGCGCGTAGTCCTGGAAAACCAGGCCAAAGTCTCGACGGTGAGGCGGCGTCAAAGTGAGGTCAATGCCATTAAATGAGATAAAGCCCGAGTCCGGATCCTCCAGCCCAGCGATGATTCGCAGAAGAGTCGACTTGCCGCTTCCTGATGCGCCAAGCAGGCAGACAGTCTCACCCGTGTCTAGTTTGAAGGAAATGTCGTTGAGGAGCGGTTCGCCTTCATAGGTTTTGAAGATGTGATGGACTTCGAGCATTAGAATTCTCCCAAGTTAGGCAGGCGAAATTTTTCGATGAGCAAAATGCTGACAATCGTGAGCAGCATGAGGATGGTCGCCATTGCCATGGCCTGACCATAGTTCAATCCGCCAGGCTGGGAGAGGAAACGTTCAATGGCAACCGGGATGGTGGGGTATTCAGGGCGTGAGATCAAAAGCGTGGCTCCGAATTCGCCGAGGGAAATGGTGAAAGCAAACGTCGCCGCGGCGAGAGTGGCGCGGCGCAGAATGGGAAAGTCTATGTTCTTCCAGACCTCAAACGGAGATGCACCCAGCGATGATGCAGCCTGCCGTAGCCGTTCAGGGATGGATGCAATGGCAGGCTGAAGCGTCCGAATGACGAAGGGCAATGCGACCAGGGTATGCGCGAATGGGACGAGAAGCGGCGAAGTCAGCCAGCCGCCGAATGAGATGATGAATCCCAGCCCGAGCATGACAGCCGATGACCCGAGCGGAAGCATGATCAGTGGGTCGAGAATCTTTTCGAGGCGGCCCGGTTTTGCAAGCGCCAGTGCAGCGGGAAACCCCAGTACCAGCGAAAGCACGACCGTGGCTCCCGCATAGGAAATGGAGTTAATGGCCGCCTGGACGGGAGGGACATAAAACACTGAGCCGCGTCGATTGACAAAGAGTTCGGTGTAGTAATCAGTCGTAAATCCGTATTGAACTTCGCCGCGCTGACCACGATCCGCTTCGAGACGGAAAAGGGAACGGAGCGGCAGGGACGAGAGAGGCAGGAGAAAGAAAGAGGAAAGAAGGAAGACGAAAAATACGACAAAGACTTTTTCGCACAGAGTTTTAGGCTTGCGGATATTTGCTTCGGATGAGCGTGGAGCTGTTTGAATGGTGGAGCGCGAGGAAAAGCGCGCATATAGAATCGAGAATATAAGCGTGCAAACCAGTTGAATCACTGAAAGCAACGCGGCGAGTGAGAGATTGGGAAGCTTCAAGACTCGCAGATAAATTTCGACTTCCAGAGTTGCAAATTGTGATCCACCCAGGAGCAGGATGACGCCGAAACTTGTGAAGTCAAAAAGAAAGACGAGCAGGGATGAAGCAAGGATCGAGGGCAGAAGGATTGGAAGAATGACATGCCACCAGACTCTGAACGAGTCCGCGCCGAGGGAACGCGCCGCGGCTTCGAGTTTTGGGTCCAGGCTGGAGAGGGCATTCCCAACGACGCGGATGATGATGGTAGTGTTGTAGAAGACGTGGGCGATTAATATGGCCGTCAGTGTTCCGATAAAGTTGAAGGAAGAAAGAGGAAAAAGGGTGTGTATTAATCCACGTGGACCGAGCAGCGCGCTGAATCCTGCCGCAACCACCACCGTGGGAAGCATGAACGGAACCGCGGTTAATACACGCAGAAGCGATTTGCCACGAAAGCTGTAGCGTGCGAAAAGGTAGGCGGAGGGAAGCCCCAGCAGGACGGTCAGCAGAGTGGAGAGAGTGGCTTGATAGAACGTAAAAGTAAGGACGCTGGAAGCGAGACGGATGTTTTCTGCTGTCAGGGTTCGAGGGCTAAAGGTGAGCGTTAGGATACGAGAAAGGGGGAAGAAGAAAGAGATTACAAGGAAGGAAAGAGGAAGGAACCAAAGAAGCACGCGGGAAAAAGTAGACAGAGTAACAGGTACGCGAGTAAACAAGACCCCAGTCCTGCCCAATTTTGTGTTTATCTTTTGGCGTGCATCCATGTGTAATTGTTCACCTGATTATTTGTGGGCCTGTGTTCTGTTGACCCATTTAATAAGCCTATGGATAGCAAAGGATGCAAGTATGATCAATAATACACCGGCGAGGATAGGCAGGATATTTGCGGGAATGGAAGGGGATGCAGGCTTCATGACTATATCCGTCCATGCCTCAATCCATTGGTCGCGGTTGACGGCAATTTCTTCAGGCGAGAGTACCGCGGTTTGCTCGGGAGCCTGCGCATATTTGACAAATTCATCAGGCAACGCGGCAGTCGGGTCCACAGGATAGACGAACATTTGCATGGGAACATCCTCCTGAAATTGTTTGCCGAGCATGTAGTCTACAAACTTTTCGGCGAGGGCGCGGTTCTGGGTCCCTTTGAGGATGCCGACAAATTCAATTTGACGGAAGCAGGTATCAGGTCCAAGAATGGAAGCGGTGGGCGCGTCATCCAGTGGCTTTTCGGCGAAGATCACTTCCGCGGCGGGCGAAGTTCCATACGAAACGACCATCGGCTGTGGTCCGCGCCCGGACGACCCGCTGAAGTTGGTGTAATAGGCCGTTTCCCATCCATCCACAATGACAACATCATTATCCTTCAACGCCTGCCAGTACTCTGTGAACGAATCTCCGTAATGAGAGACTGTTGCCAGCAGGAACGCCAGGCCCGTCGATGAGGTGGCGGGGTTTTCAACAACCAGTAAACCGGCGTATTCAGGCTTCGTCAGATCTTCAAGGCTTTGCGGTACGGCCAAATCTTTATCTGAAAAATATTGTTTGTCATAATTGATGCACACATCACCAAAGTCCACGGGCAGGACACGATTTGAATCATCAAGTTTGAATTCACTGGGAATTTCGTTCAACAACGAAGATTCATACGGTTCGAAAATATCGGCTTCGAGGGCGCGTGAAAGAAAAGTGTTGTCCACACCGAACAGCACATCGGCAAGCGGCGCGTCCTTCGTGAGAACAGCCTTGTTCAGCACAGCACCCGCATCTCCGCTTTGAAGAAATACAATTTTTGCATTGTTGGCTTCTTCAAAGGTTTGGACAACATCTTCGCTTACTGCGAATGAATCATGAGTCATGATGGTGAGCGTTTGGGTCCCAGTTGATTGGGTGGCCGCCACTTGCGGGGAGTTGGCTGCAAGAAGCAACATCGGGGACAAAAGAAACAGAATTAGCTTATTCATAAGTATCCTTTTGCTTTACGACTGGCGACGATGAACGATGAGCAAGACCCCTGCGCCGGTGGAAATGGACGCAGTATCACCAAGCATCTCATTACTAATGCCGCGTGTTTTCTCGGGGTAAAGCGTTTCGTTATCCAGGACCCACTTCAATTTATTTGTCTGGATATTCGACACCGCGCCCTGCCAGGGGATTAACGAGACGATATCTCCGCTTTTTCCGTGGACATCAACCTGATCCCGACAAATAAATATTTCCTCCACCCCATCATCCAGGCGGATGTCGAAAGCCGAAAGTCGAGTATCAGTGAGGAGGGTGATGTTGCCAAGTGTATGATCGAGTCGCCCACCCAGCGCAGCGATGATGATGATTTGTTCTGGTTTGAGTTCGATGGCGTGATGAATGGCAAGTTCGAGATCGGTCTCATTCTTGTCATGTGGATATGGCTCAATTCCAACGCCATCATCTTTGAATTTCTGCACTGTTTCTTCTTCGGCAGAATCCAGATCACCGATAATGAGGTTCGGTTGAACACCGCAAGCCAGTGCATGGCGTGTTCCACCGTCCGC
>JANMSY010000162.1:0-7600 GCA_031389865.1 Anaerolineales bacterium
AGCATAACCCGTCATTGCGAGGGTTCTTTGCGAAGCAATCTCATATTTTCGAGCAATTTTCCGTCTGAGGAGTAAGATTGCTTCGTCGGGAAAGGCACCCTCCTCGCAATGACGGTAAAACCTGTGATTTACTGAATTTGGGGACTCTAGCGTCGCGGCAGGCAGGGTATATGCATTCACTCTCTTACTTAGCTGACGAATTGCTTAATGAGGAAGATGTATACCGAAAGAAGCAAGACAATCAAAGCGGCTAAACCACTCAGAACAAGACCTACGATCGCTCTACGCTTTGTTGTGTGATCCCCATCTTCGTTTCTTAGTGCAATGCTACCAGTAACAAAGCCTGAGAAACCAACTACAAAACCACCCAAAATAAAAAATACCATTAGAAAGCCAGCGGCAAGAGATCCTTCCAGTCCATATCCATCAGAAAGATATTTTAATGGGGCAATAAATGCGGCTGCGATTAGCCCTAATGACAGAGCGCCGAGAACACAACTAACCGTGGCGAGCCGCCCAATCTTACGAGCAGATTGTATTTCCATAGATACATCCCGATACAAAAGTAATTTGTTGGAAGCATTATTGCACGAAGGGCCACTGAAAAGCAATAGGCAATTCAAAAAGGACTTCCGAAGCCTGATAAAACTTATTTGCTTTATAATTCGGCGGGCAATTACCAATTACCAATATCTAAAACCATGTCCCTCATCACTGTCTCCTCCCTCTCCAAATCCTTCGGCGCGGAAGACATCTTCGCCGGCGTTTCCTTTTCTGTTGTGAAAGGCGCAAGGCTCGCGCTGGTAGGTCCCAATGGCATCGGTAAAACAACCCTTCTGCGTATCCTGATGGGTCAGGATGAACCTTCTTCGGGAACTGTCACACGTGCAAAGAATATGCGCATCGGCTATCTCTCGCAGGAAGCGGACTTCGAACTCAGGGGCGTGTTATGGGACGTCTGCCTCGAACCGTTCGCGGACCTCATCCGCATGCAGGGGGAAGTGGAAAAACTTGAAAGTGAAATGTCCGACCCGTCGAAACGGGAACACTCTGACGAGTATCTGCGACAGGCATTGATCCGCTACGGAAGCGTGCAGCATGAGTTCGAGCGGCGCGGTGGATATATCTATCAAGTCCGCATTAAACAGGTGCTTACAGGCCTGGGATTCGATCCATTGGATTTCCATATGTCGCTTGATCATCTGTCTGGCGGACAGCGCACACGTGCGCATCTGGCGCGACTTTTGTTGTCCAATCCTGACCTATTGCTGCTCGATGAGCCAACCAATCATCTCGATATCAAAGCGGTTGAATGGCTTGAGGGGTACCTGACGCAATGGGAGGGCGCGGCGATCATCGTGTCGCACGACCGCTATTTTCTCGATCACGCATGCAATGCCCTGCTGGAGATGGCAGCGAGCGGCTCGGAATATTATCGCGGCAATTACAGCATCTATTTGCAGGAGCGTGAGATCCGCTGGAATCATCGCTTCGAAATTTTTGAAAGTGAAAAGGAAAAACTCCTGAAGGAAGTTGAGTACATCAGGAAAAACATCTCGGGTCAGAACACACTCCAGGCCAAAGGGAAACTCAAGCGGCTTTCGCGCGTGGTGCAGGCCATCGAACAGGTAGGCATCGATGCAGCAGTCAACACCAATTGGTCGCAGCTGGATGTGGAGGCAACGACCAGCCCCTTCAGTGTGGAGGAAGCCGAAAGACGTGTGCGATCGCTTCGGCCTCCCGTGCGCGCCATGCCTGACCTGCACCTGCATCTACGTTCCACGAGTCGCTCTGGCGATCTGGTGATCCGCACGAAAGACCTGCAGGTGGGATATCCCGCGGAAGATGGCCTTCCGAAAAAACTACTTTTCCACACGCCTGATATCGAATTGAGACGTCAGGACTGCGCGGCATTGATCGGACCGAACGGCGCGGGCAAGTCCACGTTTCTAAAGACGATACTCGGCTCTCTCACCCCGCTGGCGGGTGAGGTAATCCTGGGAGCGAGTCTGCAGGTTGGATATTTCGCGCAAGCCCACGAGGGACTTGACCCTGATAAATCGGTTCTGGATGAGATCATGAGCGCTTCTGGGATGCTGCCCTACCAGGCACGTGAGTATCTGGGCAAATATCTTTTCTCGGGCGACGATGCGTTCAAACTTGTATTCATGCTTTCAGGTGGTGAACGCGGACGTCTGGCCCTGGCCAAGCTTGCACTGCAGGATACGAATTTATTATTGCTCGATGAGCCAACCAATCATCTCGACATCACTTCGCAGGAAGTTCTGCAATCCGTTCTGGATTCCTACCAGGGAACGATCCTGCTGGTCAGTCATGACCGTTATCTGATCGATGCGCTCGCGACCCAGATCTGGGAGATCGATCCGGACGAATCGAAAATGATCGCGTTCAATGGCACGTATTCGCAGATGAAAGAGGAACGGGAAAGGCTTGAAGGAATCCGACGCCTCCAGACGTTGGAGGAAGCGCCTGCTCAAAGAGAGCGACGACGGGAGTCGTCACAATCCGCCAGAGAGGAAAGAAGAAGGATCGCCCATTTGCAGGAATTGGAAAACAGCATCGCAGACCTTGAGGCAAAGCTGTCGAATCTCAGCTCGCAGCTGGAGAGTCCGTTTGTGAAGCCGGAGGAGGTCCGCAAGATAGGGACGGAATACGAGCGCGTGCAGAAAGAGATGGATGCGAAGTTAGGGGAGTGGGAAAAGATGCAGGCATGATGGACCATGCATCAAAGCATCCATCTGGCTGAACATTTTTGGAAACCAGCTAATGCGATCAATTCAAAAAAGCATACAAATATTCTCAGCGCTATCACTTGGCGAAGGGATGGTAGCGCTCATCTGGTTAATGTCCCTGCCAACCAACCGCCAGACGTATTCTGTGGTTCGCCTCTCTGCCCTTTTGGGTATTCTTCTTGTTTTATCCATTTCGGCAGCAACCCTTATTTATTTCCGAACACAACGAACGGTACCTTCGCGCTTTAGTAAGCGAATTACGAATCGTAGGAACAGGATCCCATTGTCTTTTTTGTTGATAACGGTTTCTTTAGTTCTTTGGGTTTCCCTTCTTTTGAAAGATCCATGGCTGTTATTTGTCAGCGAATCAACGTACATCAGGCTACTTCCCATTATTGGGTACGGCTTGGTTCTATGTTTCCAGGCAGGCGTGTTCCTGCTACTTATGGACTGCAGCGGGAATAACCACGCGGATGAATTCAAACACATTGGGAAGCCTGCCCTGGTCCTATGGGGAATATTTCTTGCAGCGTGGCTTTTCATGTCACTTTTCAATCTTGGGTTCACATATGACAACGTGGGGCTAAGCTGGGGACCGCCAGGAACACCCGTCACGTTTGCACAAGTGCAGCTTGTCCTTGCAGCTGCTTTTCTTCTTGTATTTGGATGGTACATTGTGAAACCGAGCCTGCACAGGATTTCACTTTTCCTATTTTATGAAGGGGATATTGTTGTATTTCTCGGGTTATGGAGTTTGGCTGTACTTCTTTGGTCGAATCAGCCCATGAGCCCGACACATTTTGCCCCTGCGCCCATGCCGCCAAATAATGAGTATTACCCAAATTCGGATGCCCTGATCTTTGACAGGTCATCCTATCATTTGGTCTACGGAACCGGATTTGCCAACCAGCTGACACGCCGTCCGCTTTATGTGGGCATGCTTGCCTTCTTCCATAAAATTGCAGGGGCAGGCTATGAGAACACGATCTCTCTTCAAATTCTCATCCTCGCTCTTATCCCAGCGCTGGTCTTTCTCTTTACATCAAAGTTATCGAACCGCATGTCTGGCCTCGTTGCCGGCGGATTAATCCTGTTCCGAGAAAGGAATGCCATTGAGCTTTCAGATGTGATCGTCACGTCGCATGCCAAATTGATGATGAGTGACATGATCGCAATGCTGGGAGTTGTTTTGATATTGTATGTGACCGTGAAACTACTCTCAAAAGAAAATCCAAGTAGTTGGAATGCTGCCATCGCGGGAGCGTGCCTGGGATTGACAGCTTTAATCCGTGCGCAGGTTCTGATCCTTGTTCCTGTTCTTTTGCTTTTTATGATCCTTTCAAAAAAACCACTTAAACAAGCCATTAGACTATCCATCTTCGCATTGCTGGGACTGGTACTGGCTATGTCTCCCTGGGTATGGCGAAACTGGAATTTGACAGGCACATTCGTACTGGATGATCGCGGCGAGGAGCGGCTTCTTGCCCGCAACTATTCCCTGACTCCTTTTTCGCTGCCCTCCCCGTTGGCTGGCGAAACAGAAAGGGAATTTTCGGCCCGGATAAAAACCGACATTTTCACATTCATTCGTACCCACCCTGCAAACGTTCTGTCCTTTGTTTCCAATCATTTCTTTCGCAACCTGGCAACCAGTTCAGTTTATATCGCACCCACATACTCAGCAGACTCGCCTCCAACCATGATCAATCAACTCCCCTTCTGGAACGAATGGAGAGGCGACCTGCCTTCAGGCAGCGGCATATCACTATTCATTAATCTGGGCCTTGTCGCTTTTGGGATTGGCATTGCGACTAGAAAAAACAAATATACTGGCTGGTTCCCTTTGATTGCCTTTTTAGTATATGGTTTTGGTAATGCTCTCGTCCGTTCTTCGGGATGGAGATTTATCCAGCCTGCTGACTGGATCATCCTTGTATACTACAGCATGGCACTTGCCTACTTCCCATCGAAAATCAAGTCCTTTTTTGGTGAAAACATTCAAAGCCAGGCGGCCGACAAATGGCTGGTTATCGGTGATACAGCCATTTTTCCGGTTGTTACATTATTTATCCTCTTGTTGCTGGGTGCATCGGTTCCCATTGCGGAAAGACTGAATCAAACAGACGGTTATCAAAGCTTTTCAGAAAATGCCAAAGTTGATTTGTCAAAGGAACAAAATATATCATCCACCAAAATCGCGACCTTTCTCGAGCAGGAGAATGCAGTGCTGATATCCGGGAAAGCTCTTTATCCTCGCTATATCCGCCCTAACAGCAGGGTTTATCTTGCAGATGCACCCAAGGGGTACAGGTACTTGCATTTTTGGCTTATCAATGAGGCTGATCATCAAATCGTATTGCCCCTATTAAGCTCTCCAGAGGATATCCCTCATACAGCCACGGTCTCAGTGCTTGGCTGCCGTGAAAATAGCTACATTTCCGCAGTTGCAGTCCTTGTGCATGAACCGTCCCAACAGATACTGATCCGTGACCCCCAGGCACCTCTGCTTTGTCCACTGAACGAACCGCAATAGCGATGGAAGATGAACGCCTGCAAAAAGAGATGGATGGCAGATTGACGGAACGGGAAAGAAAGACATCAGGTATGACCATGGTCAAGCGTCCATAGTCCGTTGCACAAACAAAAGTGCTATATTGATTACCTTACACTTTCAAAATCGGGACGCTGATTCACGCTGAAAACGTAGATTTTCCTTTTTGAATCAGCGAAAATCAGCGTTTTTCTGCGTCCCAAAACCATTCTGTAAGGTAATCAGAGTGCTATACTAATTTATACACGGGGGCATTCCTTTCTGAAAGGAGGCACACATGTCCTTGAGAAACCAGCTGCGTAGCGACTCCCTGCCGTGGTTGCTGGAGTGTGAGAATCCCGGCGTCCGCTATCTCGCGTTACGCGATCTGCTAGACCTTACCCCTGATAATAAAAAACTGAAAACTGCACGCCGGTCCGCTCACAAGGAGGGACCGATCGCGACTGTTCTATCCAAAATGGAGAAAGAGGGCTATTGGGTCAGACCCGGACCCGGATATACAGCGAAATACAAGTCAACGGTTTGGTCATTGATCCTGTTGGCGCAACTCGGCGCATCCGTAAATGAAGACAATCGCATCAAACAAGCCTGCAACTATCTGCTCGATCACATGTGTGAGGGAGGTCAATTCACATCCATTACATCTGGCACGCCTTCAGGGACAATTGACTGCCTGCAAGGGAACCTTTGCTGGTCGTTGATGGAAATGGGCTGCGACGATCCACGCCTGAATAAAGCCTATGAATGGATGGCACGCACCGTCACTGGCGATGGCATCGCACCAATGAACGAGAAGGATGCACCTGTCCACTATTATGCTTACAAGTGCGGACCCGGCTTTGCCTGTGGCGTGAACAACAAACTTGCGTGTGCATGGGGCGGGGTCAAAGTCATGTTGGCGCTGAGTCGGGTTCCTGCCAAGAAAAGAACGCCGCTCATCAAGAAAGCCATTCATCAAGGTGCGGACTTTTCTTCGGCATCGATCCTGCCACCGCAAAATATCCAACACGGAAAGGCGATAAGCCCACCCGCGACTGGTGGAAGTTTGGATTCCCTGTTTTCTATATTACGGACCTGCTGCAACTTGCCGAAGCTTTCGTCAATTTGGGATATGGCAACGATAAACGCTTGGCGCATACGCTCGATATCATCCGCGGGAAGCAAAATGAGCACGGTCAATGGCTGATGAAATTCGATTACACTGGTAGAACCTGGCTCGATTTTGGCAAGAAGAAACAGCCGAATCAATGGGTCACGTTGCGGGCACTGCGGGTGTTGAAATCAGTTGGCTAAGGGATTGATACAGAAAACGCCATGTCATCCCAGAGTTGTGTTAATTGGAAAGTTGAACCGTTTGCTATAATCCATTTAATGAAATCAAATCTAAAACTACTCTTGATGTACACCTTCATGGCGGGCTTGCTTGCCGCAATCACGAGTCCGATCCCGGGAACGTCATTGCTTTTGACTGGGCTGGAAGTGTTCATGATCGTCCACCTCGCAAAGAAAAATAATTTTGATCTCAACTTAAAGTCCATTGGATTTTCTGCGACAGTGCTGTGGGGAATATCGACTGTCTTGAAGGATGCTGGTCTGGAAATTTTGAGATTTGCCCCGGGCCTGGGCTGGGCCGCGGGCGTTATCGTTGCTGTGATGTTCGTCTTCTTTTTGGGAAGCCTGGCGAATCTCTATTTCGGAAAGTAATTCGCTGATCAAAATATGGAATGAATCAAAATAGCGACCCGAGTTTCGGGTCGCTATTTTGATTCGAATCTTTATCGTAAAAATGTAGGCTAGTTAGTTGCCACAAGGCGCTACATTGCGCCAGTTCAATATTGAGTCGTTGACAGTTTGCGTACCCGTGGCGCCATAGCTAAGCGTCAATTGGCGATTCGCAGTTTCACCGCAGGCGCCATCCTTCTCCACATAATCCCAGCTGCCCAGTGCATATTTGTATTCGATCTGGGTGGTCTCTTTGCCAGTGAACGTGATCGTCCAGGTCGTTGCATCGACGCGTGTCAACACCACACCACCCGGAGCCCATTGCGGCATGCCGCCATCCAGGCGATCGAGGAAGCCCGCAATATAGACCGAGCGTCCCGTTGCATCTGTCGTTGCGGGCACTGTGACGTTGAAAACCAGACTTACGGTGCGCAGTTCGGCTGTAGCTGTCACCTGAGCGGAATCAGGGGAGCGATTGAAGGCTGTATCCACGGCGCGCACAACATAATAATAGGTTTCGTTCTCAACAATCGAGGTGTCTGTGTAACTCGTCTCTGTGACCAGGGCCAGCGTG
>JANMSY010000175.1:0-3390 GCA_031389865.1 Anaerolineales bacterium
CGCAGTGACGAGCGCAATGTCCTACCAGGCGGATGCCTACATCCCCATGGCCACCATTGAGGAGCTTCGCAACACTTCAAGAGAGTATCCGCAGAAGATCCGCGATCGCTACCTCCAACTTCCACGAGAATTACCTGAGCGTGTCGGCCAACTGGCGAAACAGATCACAGAGGGAAAAAACAATCCGTATGACAAAGCGAAAGCCATCGAAAATTATTTGCGCATGAACTATCCGTATGATCTCGAAGTACCTGCTCCCCCACAGGACCAGGATGTGGCAGATTACTTCCTCTTTGACCTGAAGAAGGGCTATTGTGATTATTACGCCACGGCCATGGTGGTGCTGGCACGCGCCAGCGGAGTGCCAGCACGGTTTGTGTCGGGGTATGCACCCGGTTCGTATGATGCGCCGAATGCACAGTATATCGTCCGTGAGATGGATGCACATTCGTGGGTGGAAGTCTATTTCCCCGAGGTC
The DNA here is from genome assembly GCA_031389865.1 of Anaerolineales bacterium. GTDB lineage: Bacteria > Chloroflexota > Anaerolineae > Anaerolineales > Villigracilaceae > Defluviilinea. The sequence continues at coordinate 479 of JANMSY010000175.1, forward strand.
GGCTGGATCGAGTTCGAACCGACAGGTTCGCAGCCTGAGATCGATCGCCTGGAAACAGAAGGCGAGAACATTGGCGCAAGTGAACCCACGAGCCCGGCGTCACGGTTCCTGTTCCAGCTGACAAGTAAAAGGGTGTTGTACGCGTTAGCGCCTTTTATCAGCATGCTATTTCTATTCATACTTTATTTTGCATTCATCGAAAGAGTACTGTTCATGAGTCTCGCGCCGATGCAGGCGATAGAGATCCTGTATCGCAGATATTACCGTCTGGGACGTCCGCTGGCAGGGGAACGAACCCGTGCAGAGACTGCACATGAGTTCACAACCAGGCTGATCCACCGGCTCGAAGAGATCAGCGCGCAGTCCAGGCGTACGAAATCATGGACGCGCGTCCAGGGCGATTTGCAGCAATTCACGGACATCTATCTTTCATCCCTGTTCAGCAAACATGCCACGCAGAAAAGCGATGCACAGGTGGCCTTCCATGCATGGCGGCACATACGCTGGCACCTGATCGTTGCAAGGATCAATAACTTTTTGATGATGGGCAGGCAGAAAATTTCCCGAGTTCGTCCTAAGCGGAGCAAAGCGTAGTCGAAGGACATTCACGTTTGTCGGAGCACCAGGTGGATTTCATTGCCGTGCCCGGCCAGATTGCCGAATCTGGCGGTCTGGATTCCATGGCACCGGGTTGACCAACAGTTAAGTCATCATTGCAAGAATGCAAGTTTCGCTTATACCCAGAATAAAGTAACTGCATGATCGTATTAATCCATATACTAAATCGTGTATATGGATTAATCATTCCCTTATCTTAAAATTTTTATGAGCATGATGCCAAATGGTTGATTTCGATTCAATAGTGTTGTATAGTATTTGAATGATTTGCTTCGATCGAATACTCTGATATACAAATCATTAAACTGCGATGAATTACTAGAACTTGTCTCAAGAATGTCATCCTGAGCGAAGCGAAGGATCTCTAATGTTGAAAGTACGAGACTCTTCGGTCGCGACGAACGCTCCCTCAGAGTGACATGCCATTTTTGAGATGACTTGTAGTAGGACACAGAAAAGGAATATGGAGATGGTTTCAATGGATACACTAACAATTAAAACAGAAAATAAATTTAGAAGTTTGATCACAACGCAGCCATACGCCAAAGGGGATGTGATTTGCGAAATACCGACCGATAAGATCTTCGATAAAGCCAACCGCTACACCGTTCAGATCGGACAGGACCAGCATACCGAAGTTGGAAAACTATCCGCGCTGAATCATTCCTGCGATCCCAATGTGATCCTGGATACAGAGCACCTGCTCATGGTTGCGCGTCGCGACATTGCAAAGGGTGAGGAACTCTCCTTCTTTTATCCAGGCACCGAATGGGAAATGGACGCACCGTTCATTTGTCTGTGTGGCGCAGTGAACTGTATCCACGTCGTGGCAGGTGCACGTTTCCTTCCACTCTCCACGCTGGAAAATCATTACCTCAACCGGCACATCCGTGAGATGATGATCGAGCTCCTGAACGATACAGAATTGCATCTGACCAGGCTGCAGGAAGCGTGACTTATCCCAGCCTGCCCCAAATCCGACATTGAAACTTTGAATAACTACCATCTGTTTTCTTATCGTATTTGGGGGCACTCTTCGAGTATGCTTCGCGAAGGTGCCGCTTCAGTGGCGGAGGGGGCTGAGTATGAACAAGAACTGCCCGCGCAGATCATATGGCGGGCAGTTTTGTTATACTTGCGGAAATTATGTATAGGAGGCTTTGTAACCATGGACAAAACTCTTATTGCAGCGGCCACAGTGACGATCAATGCTCCCGCTGCCAGGGTTTGGGAAGCCCTGACCAACTCCAAACTCATCAAGCAGTATCTCTTCGGAGCGGAGGTAATTTCAGATTGGAAGATAGGCAGCCCGATCATCTACAGGGGCACCTACCAGGGCCTGGCGTATGAAGACAAGGGCCGCGTTCTCATGTCCGAACCTGAAAAATTACTGATCGTTACCCATTGGTCGCCTTTATCGGGTACAGCAGACCTGGCTGAGAACTATCATAAGGTCAGTTACGAACTAACGCCTGAAAACGGCAGGACCCATCTTACAATTACGCAGGACAACAACGCTTCGGAAGAGGAACAGGAGCGGAACTCCGCCTTTTGGAAAACGGTACTGGAAGGTTTGAAAAAACTGCTCGAAGACTGAATATTTTTCAGCGTAGGTGAGAATGAAATGACTACTAAAAATTCCGATCCATTTGAATATGATGTAGCCCTGTCATTTGCAGGCGAGGATGGAAAAGTGGCGGAAGAACTTGCCAGGTTGCTTGCGGCGAAGAACATAACGGTATTTCATGATGAGTACGAAGCCGGTGTATGGGGCATGGATCCGGTGGCTCACCTTGTGAATATGTATGCAAAGAAGGCACGGTATTTAGTGATGTTGATATCCCAACACTATCCGCTGAAGAAATGGACGGAAGCCGAAAGAACGTCCGCGCGGGAACGTGCATTACGGGATGCAGATGACTATACCCCGGGCGGTCACAAATTGCGCTTTTTCAAAGGTGGGAAAGCGCAATTTGTGACCGTGGGCATTATATATTCTCCCCATTCGGCTTGACGATACGGACGTACCTGGCATCACTGAGTCAACCGGCTATAGGGACCTTCGTCAGCACTCCATGCAGAGTATTGTCGATTTCCTCGAGCAGAAACTCGCTGAGGCGAAAGATCGTTCTTCTGGCCCGCCACCCAGGTCTCATGATCTACGTTCTGGGAATGTCCCATCCAGGCAGGATAAACCATAAGGATCGGACCGGTATCCACTCAATAATGTAAATTCAGTAAATCACAGGTTTTACCGTCATTGCGAGGAGGGTGCCTTTCCCGACGAAGCAATC
>JANMSY010000188.1:0-5325 GCA_031389865.1 Anaerolineales bacterium
TTGATGCTGATGGGGATTCCCAGGTCCTTGGCACGGCGGGCATATACATCGTCCAGGTCGAGGCGGGACGGATGGGCATTGATCTCCATCGCCACACCGGATTCCGCCGCGGCGTTAAGCACCGCATCCATATCGAGATCCGCGCCTTCCCTGTCCGGAATGAGACGTCCCGTGGGATGACCGATGATGTCCACGTGTGGATTGCGAACCGCGTTGATGACGCGCTGCGTGACCTTCTCACGCGGCTGCCGCAGGCTGGTGTGAAGGGATGCCACAACAAGATCGAGTGTGGCGAGAAACTCATCCGGGTAATCCAATGTGCCATCCGCTTTGATCTCCACTTCGCTGGCATGCAAAACCAAAATCCTGTCGCCGAGCTGCTTCTGGATCTTTTTGATCTCGGCAGCCTGTTCTTTATGTCTTTCCATGCTCAAGCCGTTTGTGACGCCAAGACTCACAGAATGATCGGTGAAGGCAATGACTTTGATGCCGCGCTTTGCCGCAGCCTGCGCCATTTCAAGCATGGTTAGTTTTCCATCACTCCAGGTGGAGTGGGTCTGCAGGTCGGCTTTGATATTTTTGATCTCGATCAATTTTGGAAGTTTTTTCGCCTTCGCCGCCTGAATCTCGCCGCGATCTTCGCGCAGTTCAGGCGCGATCCACGGCAGGCCGAGGGTTTCGTACACTGCCTCTTCCGTGGCGCACAGGATCTCACCTTTACCTTTTAGCTTGGCAAACGAATGCTCGGAAAGTGACAAACCTTTTGAAAGGGCAATTTCCCGCAGGCGGACGTTATGATCCTTGGAGCCCGTGGCATATACCAGTGCTGTACCGAACTTCTCAGGTGGATGCACCCACAACTGGGCACGCGTGCCATCATTGAATTCAATACTCGCTTTTGTCTCCCCCTTTCCCAGCACACGGTTGATGCGCGGCAGCTTGACGAACGCATCCATCACTGCTGAGGAATCTTCAGCCGCAACGAGAATATCGAGATCGCCCACAGTCGAGCGCATCCGTCTCAGGCTTCCAGCAGGCTGCGCATCGACAACGCCTTCCACACTCATGAGTGTGTCGATGATCTCCTGCGCAAGCGGATAGGCCCTGCCCAATGGGATGCGCGCCGACCTTCGGCCCAGCGACTCCATTCCCTGAAGGATCGCCTCTTCAGTCTTTTTGCCCATGCCGGGGAGGTCGCGAATTTTCCCCTCCTGCGCGGCAGCCCGGAGTTCCGCGAAGGTGGTGATGTTGAGAGTCTTCCAGATCATCGCGGCGCGCTTGGGCCCGAGCCCGGGAATGGGAAGCCACTCCACCAGGCCAGGCGGCACTTCCTGCTTTAGCTTTTCAAGGAATTCAAGTTTGTCCGTGCGCAACAATTCATCGATTTTTTCCGCGATGGCCTTGCCTACGCCGGGGATGTCATCCAGTTTCCCCTCCTTCCAATACTCGCTCGCTTCACGCCCGAGCCCCATTAAGTTTTCCGCAGCCCGGCGATAGGCGAGTGTCTTATACACAACCTCACCCTTGATCTCCAGTAAATTTGCGATGAGTGTAAACGTATCAGACAGTTGACGATTGTTCATCATATGACACCTCTAAGAAGATTATACATTCGAGTATGAAATACTGATCTCTTCGAATACAGGCTGAAGCCCCAAACGGTTTGCCAGATTTGTGGACACTATGTTTTCGATCTTGTGGCTATAAAAGGGGACTTTCCCAGCATTGATCATGCTCTGTGCCCAAGCCTTTACAACGTGTTGAGCAAACCCATGATTGCGATAGTGCGGGTCAGTATAAACCCATGCTTCGCCGCACTGTTCATTTTCACGGACAGAGACGCATGCGGATGCAATCCTTCCATTCTGTTCCACCACATAGACATTTTCAGCGAAATCACTAAAACCAAATGCCTGTACGAAGGGTTCCTGTTTGGAAAGACAAAATACATCTCGATTAACAAAGTCAGCCAGGTGCGCAGGGAACAAATACGTTTTGTAATGACCAACTTCATATGAAGTGTTTTGTGAGGGTAGAAAATCGAGCAACGTGTCAATGGAAGGAAATCTGATATTGGCAAATCGTTTTTCCAATGTAGTATGTAACTCCGGTGCCATGGCTTCATCATAATACGCAACAACCTGTTTGTCCGTAAATTGCACAAGGATCATCAAAGGCATATCTTCGTCCGGCACCACCTCTGCCTGGCGCAGAAAATCCCCACCCGAAACGCTCTTCCCTTCCAGCCGCAATTGCATATGGAGATAATTGACCACAACCATGAGCTTTATGATACCATTTTCAAATGGATCACAAGGATCACGTTAATCTCCTGCGCCCCGCAAATTTAATGCAGGCGGGCACATGGGCGGACCTCGGCGCTGGGAGCGGCGCGTTTACCCTTGCCCTAAGTGAACTGGTTGGAATGAAGGCCGAAATTTACGCCATTGACAAGGACCGCGCCGCTCTTGGCAAACTGGAACAGGCCCATCGGGCGCGTTTTGGAACATCGCAGAACATCCACGCTGTACGCGCTGATTTCAGCGGTGCGCTTTTCCTGCCCGCGCTTGATGGCATCCTCATGGCGAATTCCCTTCATTTTTTCAGGGAAAAGGAAAAAGTATTGCGGCACGTGAGGTCATTCCTGAAATTGAACGGGACTCTGCTGCTCGTCGAATACAATGTGGACTCCGGCAACCCCTGGGTTCCGCATCCCCTATCCTTTGAAGCGTACCAAACTCTTGCCGCGCGTACAGGATTTACCGAACCGAGCTTACTGGCAAAGATCCCTTCACGATTTTTGAAGGAGTTTTATTCAGCTGTGGTATATCGAAAGGAAACCTGAGAAACGACAGTCATCATATCTATTTAACCGTCAGCCACACTCCCACAAGTACAACTGCTATTCCCAAGATACGCGTGAAATCGAGTGATCGTTCCGCTGCCCCAAGCAGGCCAAAATGATCCAGGACCATCCCCACCAAAAGCTGACCGGCCACGACCGTGGTGATGGATGCGGCAACTCCCACACGCGGGATCATATAACTGATCGCCCCAATCACGATGAGACCAAATATTCCGGCAGTGAGTGTATACCACGGCACATGCCTCCATTGTGACAGTTTTCCTCCGCCAACAAACAGGAGTGGAAGCAACGCAATGATCGCTCCGCCAATATGGACGATGAACACACTCTCGAAAATCCCAAGCCGCTGGCTGATCATACTCGCCATGGGGCTTTGCAATCCAACCGCCACCCCACCTGCCAGGCCAATAAGAATGATAAGAATGACCGGTTCCATGTGCTGATATTCTCCTTGTGGCTTTTCTTAAATGGTTATAACCCCAAAAAACAGTATTGGAACGGGGAATTATTGCCCATGGTCATTCAAATAGGGTATCACGAATCAATGATCCGCCCATGTGAGCAAAATACCAGGCTGCGGCTTCGGTGCGGTTGCTGACGGGGAGCCTGGCAAAGATGCTTTTGTGTTTGCACTCACCCCAGTGATTCAGCCAGTTTATGGGAAATGATGGATAAAACAATTGCCGTTTTGGTGGTTTTTGGGCACATCATCACACAGCGTCTGCCACCCATTTGAGTGGGTACAGCACCCAGGTTCTATACCCAGGGCGGTCACAAATTGCGCTTTTTCAAAGGTGGGAAAGCTCAATTTGTGACCGTGGGCATTATATAACATTTGCCTGCTTCCTTCGTTTGATTAATCAGGGAGCGAATAGTGGGGCTTGTATACAGGGAAACGTACGCATATCGGATCCATGCATGAATTATTTTAATCAAGGAGTCTGACAGGATGAAGAATATTTCGCGTCGAATGTTGATCGGCGCTTTGAGTCTGATTTTTTTGAACTCCACGTGTGGACCAGGACCAACGCCCGTCCCCATGGAAACGATCTTTCCAGGCGGTCAGATCCAAACAGTTGCGCCCACATCCAGCGGCCTGACCTCTGCAAATAGCACAAGTACATCCACTACGCCTTTGATCCCAGTCGCAGGCCAAAATATTGTATCCATGCAATGCCAGTTCTGTGTGGACACTGTTGCACATGCCATCCTGATCTTTCCTGATTTTGCATTTTTTGATGTGGCTGCCTCTGAACCTGTGACCTGCCTTACTGCGCAGGTTGTTAACGGTCAACGTGTTTTGATCTGCCGTGGTGCCGAATTGACGACCTTCACCCTAGATATATGCTCAGATCCCTCAAACTGCCTGCAATTCCCGGTGACCCTGGAAGCTTGTCCGCTCATAGCAAACACTGGTATAGGAACTCCGCGGATCACTTTCACGCCTGTGACTCCATTTTTCCTGTATCCCGAGAATACGCTTCGCCCACCGACCTCCGAGCCTGCGGGCCTGCCAACCAGCATATCCACAACTGCTCCTCCACTCCCTCCGCCTACTTCTACATTTGAGCCTCCTCAAGCAACAATTGAACCTCCGCCATCTACGGATCCACCACCCACGGATGATAATGGCCCCCCAGATAGAAAGCCATCGAATACTCCGAGGCCCCATAACACGAGGAGGCCCTAGTACTCCAACAAGATTAAGTTGGAAGGTGAGACAAGGGAAGAATCGAACTTTCTACCCTACATTTTTAGATTGTTCGAGTACTAGTCAGTGATTCAATTCTTTATTTATTAATCCTTGAAGAATCAAGCTGCTACAGCGAAATATCCTTAACGGTTCCATAAGAGATTCTTAATAGAAAGAATGCACCGATGCAAAAGACGAATATGTCAATAACATCCTGACTAATGGGTTCTTCTAGGTTTATAGAACATAGAACCACCTGCCTGGACAATAGGATTTTATGAGCCGCTTTTGCATTGATCGAACATCAACATCACGCCATTCGATAAACCACGGCAATTCAAATGCTGCGGCATCGCTTCCGTCTATTTGCAGGCGCCTACCCGCCGCGCATGCAAGGCATAGGATGTAGGAGAGCAGTATATGAGAAAGACCTCACGACTATTTTTATTGGGCGCGCTGATACTGGTATTGTTGACCGCCGCCTGTGGAGCTGACGAGGGGGCAACTCCAATTTTGGTGGGAACATCATTTCCTCCTGAAGATGGAGATCTGACCAGTACCCCACAGGGCGGCACTGCCGATACCACCCAAATCGCGGGAACAGACACTGGAGGCAATGAAACAACCAGCGCTTCCTGCGAGCCCTGCACGTCGGCCTTGATGATCAGCGACAGGGTCTGCGCCGCCGCCTGGCCCATGGTCTCGAACACGTTCTCGAGCTTGACGGCCTGCTGCTTGGCCAGCTTCACGTCGCGGTACTTGCCCT
>JANMSY010000191.1:0-6091 GCA_031389865.1 Anaerolineales bacterium
CTGGGCCCATATTCACAAGCCATCCGCATTGAGGAACTGGTTTTTACGTCAGGACAGGTGGGCCTTGACCCGGCCACGATGGAAATGGTCGAAGGCGGCATCGAAGCGCAAACCCGTCAGGTGCTGACCAACCTCAAACACGTACTGGAATCAGCCGACTCGGGATTGAACTTTGTCGTCAAGACGACTGTTTTCTTGCAGGATATGGGTCACTTTACCAGCATGAACGCCATCTATGCTGAATTCTTCCCGGAAAATCCTCCTGCGCGCAGTACGATCCAGGTCGCGGCATTGCCCAAGGCCGCACTGGTCGAGATCGAATGTGTCGCGCTGATCAACCCAACCCGCGGCGACTGATCCGCCCGCACGCAGCATCGAAACCTGTGGCGGTGAGAGTCATGGGGCGGATCTGAGGCCGGCAATCATCTGGGGAATCATGGATGCGCACGATGGTAGAATAAGCGTCCGCAGTGAGGTGGGGCATGGGACGACGTTCGTGATCCATCTTCCGCTTGTGAAAAAAAGCCTCAAAGATTACGATTTACGATTATCATTGTAGGTCGTACAGAAAACATGCCACCGAAAGTCTCCGTCATCGTCCCCTGTTATAACGAGCAGTCCACCATTTGCCTGTTGTTGGAAGCTTTGCACATGCAAACGTTTCCACGCGCCGATATGGAAGTGATCATTTCTGATGGCATGTCACAGGATGGCACACGCAGTGCGATTGCCGCGTTTCAAAGGGATTTCCCTGACCTTCAAGTCCGCGTCGTCGATAATACGCTTCGCACCATACCCTCGGGCTTGAATCGTGCCATTGAGGCTGCGCGCGGCGAGATCATTGTCCGCCTCGACGGACATTCCAGGCCATATCCTGATTACGTGGAAAAGTGTGTCAACGCACACGCACAGGGCCGTGGCGATAATATTGGCGGCGTGTGGGAAATCCATCCCGGCGCGCAAACATGGAGCGCAAAGTCCATTGCTGTGGCAGCGGCACACCCTCTTGGGGTGGGGGACGCGATGTATCGTCTCGCGGCATCCGCCAGTGAAGTGGATACTGTCCCCTTTGGTTCATTTCGGCGGACACTGATCGATAAGATCGGGTCATTCAACGAGTCTTTGCTAACAAATGAAGATTACGAGTTCAATGCCCGGGTACGAAAATCGAATGGAAAGGTATGGCTTGATCCTTCCATCCGTTCCGTGTACTTTGCGCGTTCGACTCTCCCGGCCCTCATTCGCCAATATTGGCGTTATGGTTTCTGGAAATGGCGTATGCTTCGTCATTATCCTGATACCCTGCGCTGGAGGCAGGCGTTGCCCCCGTTGTTCGTTTTGAGTTTGATCGTATTGTCACTGGTTTCGATTTTTTTCCCACCTGCCTTATGGCTGTTGGCTGCTGAACTTGTTTTATATTTTCTTGTATTATTTCTTGCAGGCGTTCATACTGCACTAAAACATCGTACACCTTTCCTCGTGCCCGGCTTGCCGCTGGCCATTTCTGCCATGCACATCGCCTGGGGCATTGGATTTTTGTGGAGTTTGCTCACATCGAGTAAGAATTAAGAATGGCTGAAAACATCCGTACTGCACCGTTGCGCCTGCGTCCCAATGAGCATCGCGCCATCCTTTTCGTTGGCGACATGCTCATGGCGATCGGATCCCTTTTCCTCTCACTCTATACATGGGGTCAATATAACCTGTATGTATATAACATCTTATATGATCAATATATTGCAGGTGGCATTATCCCTCGCGAAGCGAGGCGGCTTGCCGAGTCACAAACTATTTTCGAAGTGCCCTTTTGGTTTTATATCCTGCCAATCGTTTGGGTGCTTCTTCTTGTGGAGCTTTATGAGCCTCATGTAGCCAGCAGTGGAAAAAAGACGTTTCGTGGCATTGCGATTGCCGCATTTATCGGGCTGATCGCCTACTCGCTTCTCTTTATCATACAACAGGAGTCCAACCTGCCTCGCATCGGCGTGGGTGGTTTCCTTCTCTTTGCTTCAGTGCTGTCCTTGACCTGGCGTATGCTGTTTATTCGCATGTATAAATCAACAGGTCAACGACGGCGTCTGCTTGTAGTGGGCGCGGGAAAAGCCGGTCAGACACTTGCCGAACTTTACAGCACACTGGACACACGTTCATTCCACATCATTGGTTTTGTGGATGACGACCCACTAAAAGCGGGTAAAGTGTTTCATGGGATCCCGGTATTGGGCACAACCTCCTATATGATGAATCTCATTGATGTGTACCGGATTTCTGACGTGGTGGTGGCCATCAGCGGTGAAATACAGGGCGCGGCTTTCCAGACAATTCTGGATGCACAGGAGCGCGGCGTGGATGTCACGCGCATGCCTCTTCTGTATGAGGAAATGACAAGCCGCGTCCCCATTCTCCATCTCGAATCAGATTGGATCATCCGCTCCTTCGTGGATGGACTGCACGTTACCGGTTTCTACGAGCTCTCCAAGCGTCTATTGGATCTTATCGGCGGCCTGCTCGGACTGGTCATCTGTGTGGTTTTGTTTCCCTTCCTCGCGGTCGCGATCTGGATGGACACGGGTTCTCCGGTCCTTTATTCACAGGACCGCCTCGGAAAAGGTGGCGCCCGGTTCAAAATCTATAAGTTCCGGTCCATGCGTCAGGACTCGGAGATGGATGGTGGTTCGAGCACGACGCTCGAAAATGACCCGCGCGTGACCCGCGTGGGAAACTTCATACGCCGCACACGTCTTGATGAATTGCCCCAGTTCCTGTCGGTGCTTCACGGCGAAATGAGTCTTGTGGGTCCGCGCGCAGAGCGGCCCGGGCTGGTAAACGAGTATCAGAAACAGATTCCGTTTTATCGGGCGCGCTTGCTCGTGAAGCCCGGGCTGACAGGCTGGGCACAGATCAACTATGGATATGTTGCCAGTGTCACTGAAACAGTTGTCAAACTGGAATATGACCTGTACTACATCAGGCATCGAACGCTTGCCATGGATGTTGCCATTATTCTGCGGACAATAGGTACCGTCCTTCGGCGGACAGGGAGATAAAATGAGATATCTTGTTACTGGCGGAGCCGGCTTTATCGGCTCACATATTGTTCAGGGTTTACTTGAGCAGGGCGCCCAGGTCCGCGTCCTGGATAATTTCAGCACGGGCAAACGTGAGAACCTTGAGGAGCTGACCACGCGATTTAAAGGGGATCAGCTCGAGGTGCTGGAGGGGGATGTGCGCGACGCTTCCCGCGTGGATGAGGCTGTGCGCGGCGTCGATATCATTTTCCACGAAGCGGCGTTTGTCTCCGTCCCTCAATCCATGAATGAGCCGCAGACATGTTTTGATGTGAACATTACAGCCACATCCCTGCTGTTCGACGCGGCGCGCAGGGCGGGCGTCCGGCGCGCAGTGGTTGCTTCGAGCGCGGCAGTCTACGGCGAGTCTGAAGCACTGCCCCTGGTCGAGGACACGCCGCTCCAGCCGAAGTCGCCGTATGCGGTTTCGAAGCGCGTCAATGAAATGTACGCGGAGCTGTTCACGGGTGCGTTCGGTTTTGACGTGGTGGCGCTGCGTTATTTCAATGTGTATGGACCTCGTCAGCGTCCTGACTCAATGTATGCCGCGGCGGTACCCATCTTTGCACGAAGGCTGCTGGACAACAAACCTGTGATCGTGTACGGCGATGGTGGACAAACGCGAGACTTGATCAATGTTCATGATATCGTGCGCGCTAACTTAATGGCTTCAGAACATCCAGATGCTGCAGGAAGGATTTTCAATATTTGTACTGGCGTTGAGACTCGTTTGTTGGATCTGCTCGATGTCATGTATGAACTGCTTCCCAACGCGCCGAAGCACGAATTCGCCGCGCCGCGTGCCGGGGATATCTACCGTTCTGTGGGAAGCCCGCAAAAAGCCGCCGACGTGATGGATTTCCGCGCCCAGGTTTCCCTGGTCGATGGATTGAACGAGACAGTGAACTGGATGCGCGGATGAGATCACGCCCGCCCGTGCGCAATCGATTCGTCTTTATCGGTGATATTGCGCTCATTATTGTCTCTGTTCTCGGAAGTTTTGCTTTACGGCTGAATGTCGGTGAGCTTCCTTATTATTTTCCTGCCGTCCTGCTGATGTGTGCGGTTGCGCTCATCATTAAGATTCCCGTCTATTATTTTTTTGGGCTATATCGCCGCCTGTGGATGTATGCCAGCACAGGCGAACTGCGTTTAATTACGGTGGCCGTTACTACCGCGTCTGTATTGACCTCCGCTGTCATGGCAGTATTGATTGTCACAGGGCGTGTCCTGCCTGGCATGCCGCGTAGCGCATTGGGAATTGACTGGCTCCTTTCACTGATCCTGATTGGTGGTTCACGGTTTGCGCTGCGCATTCTTTCTGAGCAGACTCTGGGATTGCGCCCCGCTGGAAGTGGAAAACGCGCCCTGGTCATTGGCGCGGGGGATGCGGGTGCGCTGGTGGTGCGTGAATTACAGAAGTCATCCCAACTCAACTTAACACCCATCGGTTTTCTGGATGATGACCCCGCCAAGCAAAAGCACGCCATCCATGGGGTGACCGTCATCGGCACAATCAGTGACCTGCCATCCATCATTGATCTTCACCGTGTGAACGAAGTCATCATCGCCATTCCCTCTGCGCCCGGGCAGTTGGTGCGCACGGTCAATGACGTCTGCCGCCTCAAAGGGATTTCTTCACGGACCGTGCCGGGTATCTATGAACTCATCGGCGGCAAGGTCAGTGTCAACCGCCTGCGTGAAGTGGACATTACCGACCTCCTGCGCCGCGAACCTGTTCGTGTGAATGATGCTGCTGTGGGAGCAACGCTGGAGGGAAAGCGCGTTCTGGTCACCGGCGCGGGCGGTTCCATCGGGCGCGAACTGTGCCGCCAGATCGCACGGCGCAATCCTGCTGCGTTGATTCTGCTGGGTCATGGTGAGAATAGCATATTTGAAATTCTCCTCGAACTGCGGCACGATTATCCCAGTTTGTTGCTTCCCCCTGTCATTGCTGATATCCGTAACCCGGAACGACTGGATTGTGTTTTCAAGGAGCACCAGCCCCACGTTGTTTTCCACGCCGCGGCACACAAACACGTCCCGCTGATGGAAACAAATATTGTCGAAGCGGTCACCAACAATGTCATCGGTACGCGGAATGTTGTGCAGGCTGCGCAGGATCATCATGTGGAGCGGTTTGTGTTGATCTCAACAGACAAGGCAGTCCGTCCCTCGAGTATTTACGGCGCCACCAAACGTCTCGCAGAAATGATTGTTCTCAACGCGGCACGCGAACTGCACTGTGCTTTTACCGTTGTCCGTTTTGGAAACGTGCTGGGCAGCCGCGGTTCGATCATTCCCATTTTTAAACAACAGATTGCAAATGGCGGTCCCATCACCATTACGCATCCCGACATGTTTCGCTTTTTCATGACCATTCCTGAAGCCGTCTATCTCGTTTTACAGGCCGCTTCCATGGAAAACGGCGGTGAGACGTTTGTCCTTAACATGGGTGAACCTGTCCGCATACTTGACCTTGCCGAAGACCTCATTCGCCTTTCGGGATTGGAGCCCTATCGTGATATCGACATTTCATTTACCGGCATCCGCCCCGGTGAGAAACTGACGGAGGAACTGTGGGAGGATGGCACGCCCCTGGCCCGGACGCTGCATCCAGACATCTTTCGCCTCGATGCAGACGCCTCATTATCAAGCCTCAATTTGTCTCAAGCCATCGACTCTCTCTCCGCCCTCAGCGGTGCCGCAGACACCGACGCGATCGCCACACTGCTCGATCGACTAATCCCCGGGTCGTCCATCCGCGAAACTCCACAACTGGATATAACATCTGTAATCTAGGTATGTCACTCTGAGCGAAACGAAGAGTCTCGATGTATACGATGAGATACTTCGCTGCGCTCAGCACGACAAAATTAAAAATGTCCACTGTCTCCCTCTCCGATTGGAACCAATTCCTTTCAACCCGTCCCAACGCACATCTTTTGCAAACAGGCGAATGGGGCGAGTTGAAATCCGCATTTGGCTGGATGCCCGTCCGCATTGTGAGTGGGAACGAAGGA
>JANMSY010000193.1:0-1555 GCA_031389865.1 Anaerolineales bacterium
TGCACTGCACCAAACGCAGTGCGGCGCAAGTGTCGTCGGGAAAAGCGCCCTCGCCGTTTGAGGCTCGTCGCAAAGACATAAAAAACGGAAATTACTTTTTCAAACATCAGTAAGTAAGATTGCCCCCCCATCTCAACGACATTAAAGGCATCATCTACCATGGGGAAGTCGGAATCCACAGAAGGATCAGTGTTGTCATTGCGATCGTTATCTGCGGGCGCTGTTGTTGACGCTACAACTTCTGGCTGGGTCGCACTATCACTGGATGGTGAAATATATCCTACATCCTTACTTCCACCACACGTCGCAGCCTCGCAGGCAAGCGAAGCAAGCACAAGACCAGAACATCATCACCCATTGGATTGACAAACAAGTAAAATGGGTAAACTTTACGATGGATACAGTAAACAAAAATGAAGTTCTTCTCAAAGACAACAGGGAGTGGCTGTACTTTAGCCATCCACTCAAAATTTTTAATGCAGAAGAACTGGATCAAGTTATTCCCGCCTTGCAGGAAATTGAAGAACGGGTTAAAAAGGATAACCTGTACGCAGCAGGATTTCTGAGCTACGAAGCTGCTCCCGCATTCGACACAGCACTGCCCTCAAAGCCGACAGATGGATTCCCCTATCTATGGTTTGGGCTTTACCCTCCGCCCCAGACCGTTAAACTGCCAGAGCCTCAATCTCCAAGACCGACATTGAACTGGCAACCCACGGTTGATCGCGAAACCTATAACTCATCGATTGAACATATCAAGGATCACATCGCCGAAGGCAGGACGTATCAGGTCAACTACACGATGCGCCTGCAAACAGACTTCATTGCCAGCCCATGGGATTTCTTCCTGCATCTGGCACAAAGCCAGAACAATCATGCTGCCTACCTGGATACAGGACGCCATGCCATTTGTTCCGCGTCACCGGAGCTGTTTTTTCAACTGGATGACGATATGATTACCTGTCGCCCCATGAAAGGGACTGTCAAACGCGGACGTACTACTTCTGAAGACCACGCGCAGTCACAATGGCTGAAAGCTTCCCAAAAGAACCGTGCTGAAAATGTCATGATCGTGGACATGGTCCGCAGTGACCTGGGCCGTATCGCGAAAAGCGGAAGCGTGCATGTCCCCGAATTATTCAACACCGAGCGCTACCCAACCCTCTGGCAGATGACATCCACTGTAACCGCGCAAACCGATAAGCCGCTGACGGAAATCTTTCGCGCATTATTTCCATCCGCATCCATTACGGGCGCGCCCAAAATCAGCACTATGAAAATCATCAACCAGTTGGAGAGCACGCCGCGCAGAATGTATACAGGTTCCATTGGCTATATTTCTCCTCAACGAAAAGCGCAGTTCAACGTGGCTATACGCACAGTATTAGTCGATTGTAAAACTCAAAAAGCGGAATATGGTGTGGGAGGCGGCATTGTGTGGGACTCGACCAGTCCCGATGAATATGCCGAAGCCCTGCTCAAAGCCCGCGTATTGACGGACTTGCAACCAGAATTTTCCCTGCTCGAAACCCTGCTCTGGAGCCCCCACGAAGGT
>JANMSY010000217.1:0-2554 GCA_031389865.1 Anaerolineales bacterium
CGCGTTTTAGGGCGCACGCCTCGGAGATGCGCAAGCCGGTATCTGCGAGTGTTAGAACAAAGGCGCGGTCTCGCAGGGCAGGCAAATCGCCACTGAGCCGACTGCAATATTCAATGACCTGCTCAATGGCTTCACGGTTAAAGTTAACCATGCGCTTTCCCTGCCTGCGTGTGTAATGCTTGGTAATTCCTTTCATTTCTGCCAGATCACTAGACTTACAAAATGTGTAAAGTCCCAGGACAGCCGAACGCCAGATTTGTTTTGTGGATGGCGAAAATCCTTTGATGGCTATCAGAAAAGTTTCGTAGGTTTCCACATTGAGAGGTGCATCTTCGCCAACGATTGACATAAAACGCTGAAGTCCGTAGCGATATGCTTTCAACGTATTTTGAGAGAGGTCAAGAGTGTCAAGGAAGTGGTTTACTTGTATTTGCATGAAAATCTTTCCTTAATTTATCATGGGATATAATACTAATTATAACGAATGATGACTGGAAAGTCAATACTTGATGTTGGTTATGTTACCGCTTCCTCTCCCCCACTTGTTTGGGTGATAGATGATGAAGGATAATACGGACATTACTTTAACGCCTCACGCGGGGACTTGTGGCCGTCTGCGTCTCATTGATGAGCCCCCGGCCTTTGGTTCCGCTGATCCTCCCCCACCCCACCATGATAAAATGACAAACCCCTCCAGTGAAATGAAGTCGGTCAATGAAAAAGCTGATCTTTGCACTGTATCCATTCCTGATAGCCTGCTATCCCATTCTTGCACTTCGAAACCACAACATCATCTATGTTGACCTGGCTTCGATCGTTCGAACACTTCTGCTCGCCATTCTCTTAACTGCGGTGATCTGGTCTCTGCTCCATCTTCTCCTATTCCACGATTGGACCCGGTCTGGCATTGCCGCAAGCCTGGCGATGGTCCTGGTATTTTCATATGGGCATCTTCACATCCAATCTGCCAGGGTTTTCGGAGAACCCATCCGCCACGCCTATTTGTCGACAGCATTGCTCGTGTCTTATCTCATCATTGTTTGGCTGGCAACGCGCGGCCCATCCAGGATCGAAACATTTCGCAACTTTTTGGCAGTCATGGCAGTCGCGCTGGTCATGATGAGCCTGGGCCAGTCAGTTTTCCATGAGTACAGTACGTATCGCGCGGCACAGATCATCTCCGCGCAGGATACGAAATCAGGTGAAGGCACAAACACGCCCAGCCATCCCGATATTTATCTCATCGTTCTGGATGCTCATACGCGGGCAGATGTACTGAAGGACAGCTTTGACTACGATAGTTCATCCTTCATTCAGGAACTCACTGATCTGGGCTTTTATGTTGCAGGCTGCAGCCAGAGTAACTACGCTTCCACGAACCTTTCACTTTCCTCCCTTTTCAACATGGACTACATCCCCTCCAATTTGAGCAGTACGGCAAAACTGCCACCCTTCAAAGAGACAACCGTCCGCAAGACGCTCGCCTCACAGGGATATTCCATCATCACGTTTGAGAACCGCGCAAGCGGACACTTCGATCTTCAGGAGGATATTCGACTTTCCCAAAACCAGCTGTTACTGGGAGAATTGAATTTGATGGGCGGGTTGAACGAATTCGAAAAGGTCACGCTCCATACATCCATCACAAAGCTGTTTCTGGATACCCGCCTGATCCCAGGCTTCAATGAAGATGGATTGACGCAGATGGAAAATTATGAGCACTATCAACAGACCCTGTTCACCCTTTCAAAGCTGAGTGAAGTCCCCGAAATGAAGAGCCCGAAGTTTGTGTTCGTGCACATCATGGTGCCGCACAACCCCTACGTATTCACTGCGGATGGCAGTTTCAAAAATACCGAGGATAGCGGCAAACCTGGCTACAGCGATAATGCACGTTTTATTGATCAAAACATACTGGAACCCATCAAGGAAATCCTCCGCCGGTCCGAACAGCCGCCGATCATTTTGCTGATGGGCGACCACGGCCCACCCCCCGGAAAGTGGGCCACGCGCGAGGATCGCATGTCCATTCTCAACGCGTACTATGCAGCTGGATCATCAACCACGGCGTTCTATGATTCGATCAGCCCGGTCAATTCCTTTCGAGTGATCTTCAACGAATATTTTGGTACATCCCATCCCCTGCTGGAGGATGTGAGTCATTTTGCATATAAGCTGCAACAGCTGCAGGAAGCTCCCATTGTAGAAAACACTTGTCCATCAGCCAGATAAATTGATCGGCCTACCAAACTCCTGCCGCTTCCCGGACAGCCTCACGCGGCAACAGCTGAATCGCATTCCTGCTGCACAGGGACCGGCATACACCACAGCCATAGCAGGCTGTCGGATCAATGATGACTTTCTTGTTGTTCGATGAATAACGGATCGCTCCATACTGGCAGCGGCGCATGCACTGACGGCACCCATTGCAATTATCAGGCAAGACCTCGGCTAACCACTCTGCACGGAACATGACCGGATAGTCGCTGCGCGCATGGGTGATGCGATATGCCATACAATCCTGGTCGCAGTTGCACAGCCCACCGATGAAGGG
>JANMSY010000248.1:0-14323 GCA_031389865.1 Anaerolineales bacterium
GCCTGTTCTCCGACGGGTGGAACAGTTCCACTGATCGGATTCCACTCCGTGATCGAGAGTCCTGAGCGAGTCAGGCGGACAAATCCGCCAAAGACAATTAGAAACGCCACAATGAAGGCAAAGATGAAAAGCCAGTGCATCACGGCGCGGTTCTGCGAGGTGCTGGTATTCTGCCAGCGAGTCTGAGACATGTTGTGTTTCTCCAGGGGTGATATCGAGCGGGATTATAGCACCCGCCCAGGTACTTGGCATGTCGAAACGTTAAGTGGAATACAAAACCATGAAATAAAATGCCCGTCACAGTGTGGCGGGCAATGATGGTTAACCTGATCGCAACTGCATTAGCAACTGGCGATATTGTTCCGCATTGCGAGGATTCATCAGCAGGATTTGGTTAATGGTCACAACTGCTTCCTCCCTGCGGCCAGCTGTCAGGAGAAATTCGGCAATCGAATCAAGCTGGGCCACAGCAGCTTCAGTGTGCCCCGTCTGCTGATATTGTTGTGCAAGGGCGCGGCGCAACATGAGGTCATCGGACCGTTCCTCCAGCAGCTCCTCAATAAATTTGATGCCTTGTCCACCGCTGTTGCTGGTTTGAAGATAGGTGAGATAGTTTTCAAGCTCGGCATTCGCCTGGGCTGGCTGACCAAGCTTCAGACTGACTTCGATCAAGTTCTTGCGCACACCCGCATCGTCGGGGCGCAGGGTGCGGATCTGTTCATAGACGCGGATGGCTTGTTTCCAGTCCAGTCTCTGCATATCAATATCTGCCATGCGCTGCAGGATATGGATGTTCCAACTGCGGTCGGCATTCGCCTGCTGGACGAAACGCAAGGCTTTGGTATAGGTCTTGCGCGCCATTTCAAGTTCTGCAAGGCGATAATAGATATCTGCCAGCTCAAGATATTCATGGATGGCGTCATCCACCTGGCCACGCGCTACGAGCTGGTCAATCAGTTTGCTGCGCACGTTCATGTCCATGGGTGCCAGTTGAACGATGCGGCGCAGCATCCTGGCGGATTGTGCAGCTTCACCGCGCACGCTGTATGCCTGTGCAACGGTGCTGAATTTTGCAATGGCTTCCTGGGTGTGGTCCTCGCGCACCAGCAGGTCACCGATCAATGTATGGAGGGGGAGATACGTGGGCGCATAGGTCAGCGCGTGGAAAGCCTCCTCCATGGCAGAGCGCAGGCGTCCCGTGCGTGCCAGCTGGTGAACATGGTTGATTGCTTCAAGCACCTGAATGGATTGAGCCTGCAGGATGATCTCTGCAAGCGGCATGGGCAAATCACCATCCTGCAACTTGGGCATTTGCTCGCGCGACCGATGGAGATGGTCGCGCCAATTCTTGCGCATGAGCATCCCCTCGATGTTTTCGCAAAGACGTTTGAGGGAAGCGTGATCGGTCTGTGATGTCTGCACTTCGATCAGCGGTTCATACATCTGACTGATCTCTTCTGACTGCTCGGGCGGGACTACCATCGAATCGGCAAGCCTCAGCGCTTCAAGATATTCAATGGACGCCGGTCCGAGTCTTCCCAGCTTTTGATTAATCTGCCCCAACAGCAACCGCGCCGCGAGACCGAAGTCATTGTGTTTGACGGCGTGCTGTAAATGGCGGACTGCAGACTCAAGCCTGTCTCCCTTTGAACGGAGCAGTCCCAGGTCAAAATAAAGAGCCGGATGGTTGAATCCCGCTTCCAGGGCATGTTCGAGTTCTTCCGCGGCGTGATTATCGTTGCCCTTTGTCTGAGCGTCGATGGCCTGACCGAGATGAAGCACAACCTTCGTCTGCTCGGAGGACTGCATGGAAAGCTGCCCCGTACCGCGCATGAGTGCCTGCAGCCCGCGTCGGACCTGGACCGTTGCGCCATCGTCGGTGGAGTATTCGAAGAGAATCTCTGCCAGCCGGGTCAGGGCTTTTTGGCGCGCTTCAGCTACCGGGTCCAGCCCGGAATCGTTCGACTTTTTGGGCTGATCCAGTTGTTTGACCTGTGCCATCGCAATAGGCCCCGTCCCGCCTTTGGGTCGCAATGGTTTCGGCAGGAGCTGCCCGCTCCGCAGCAGAGTCTGTGCCTGTTTTGCTTCCCCGCTTTCAGGCATGATCGTCAAGGCTCTGGTGATAAGCTCATTGGTCTTTTCCATGTTGCCTGTGCGCTGCACGAGACTGGCTACCGCAATATATGCGGTAACAGCCTGTGCCTGGCGGCCAAGCTTGTCGTGAACGAACGCGAGGCGTGAATGTGCTGGAACATGTTCGGGGTCGAGTGTGGTGACATGCACCCAATTCTCAATGGCTTTATCCACATCGCGCTGGTTAAGGAATAGATCTGCGGCTCTAAACGCCGCTTCGATGGCTTCTTTAAGATGCCCGGTCCGTTCGAAAAGCTGAGCCAGTTTTTCCATGGTCACGGGATCGGTGGGGGCGATCTGCGCGACACGCTTGTAGATCTGCAGGGCCTCTTCGAAGCTGGCCTGCTGGTACAACGCCAATCCCAGGCTGTTGAGGGCTTTGGGGTGGTCAGGCATTTCCTGCAGGGCCTGCCGATAGGCCATTGCAGCCTTGGACCATTCCTGATCCCAGGCCGCAGAGTGGCCTTCATTCATTGCTTTTTGGAATATATCTTCTCGTCCGGGCATGTTGTAATTATAACGTAGTGAGTATGGGTACTGACCTACAAAGGGGGATTCTCTGGGAATCGCCGTGATGCTCGGCTGGATTGACAAATCCAGCCGCCAGATTCGGGGCAAATGCCAGTGGGATTTGGCAATCCCTCGTTAGCAGAATCACGGCAACTCCCAATGAGTCACAAAGGGTTCATCTTTAATGCAGGGGCGCGGTCACCCAGCTGCTACGTTAGATTGTCTTCATTTCACCCCAGTTTTTTCCATAGTGAGCTTCGGTGGAAAGTGGAATGTCCAGGGGAAAGGCATTCGCCATCGTTTCCTGCACCACGCGGGCGGTCTCTTCCCATTCACTCTCCGGACATTCCAGCACGAGTTCGTCATGCACCTGTAAGAGCATTTTGCCCCGTAGCCCAGCTGCCTGGAGCGCGGGTGGGATCTTCAACATGGCGATCTTCATAATGTCTGCCGCGGTGCCCTGGATCGGAGCGTTGATGGCCTCCCGTTCCTCACGGTTCTTGATCTGCACATTTTGTTTGCTCTGCAATGCAGGGAAGTAACGTCTGCGTCCCAACAGCGTTTCCACATAGCCCTGTTGTGCAGCGAGTTTTCGAATGCCATCCAGGTATTTTTTGATCCCGGGGAATTGTTTGAAGTAGGCTTTGACGAAATCCTCAGCCTCTGCCAGCGTCAGGTCTGTGTAACGTGTGAGTCCGAACACGGACATTCCATAGATGAGGCCGAAGTTGATTCCCTTGGCGCGGCGGCGCATTTCCTTTGTCACGGCTTCCGGACGTACTCCGAAGATTGCCACCGATGTCGTGGTGTGGATATCCTGCCCGGCGCGGAATGCCGCCAACATCGCCTCGTCCTGAGCCATGTGTGCGACGATGCGCAACTCGATCTGCGAGTAATCCACGGACACGAGGACATTATCCCGGCCTGCGACGAATCCATTACGGATGCGCCGTCCCTCCTCCGTGCGGATCGGGATATTCTGCAAATTTGGATTCGAGGAGGATAAGCGTCCCGTTACGGCGCCGATCTGGCTGTAGGAGGTATGTACACACCCAGTCGTTGAGTTTAGGGCAGCCTGCAATGCATCCACATACGTTGACTTTATTTTCGATAGTTCGCGGTGTTCCAATACCATATCCACCACAGGATGTTTGCCGCGCAGCATATCAAGCACACCCGCGGATGTGGAGAAATGTCCGCTGGCAGTTTTGTTGCCCCTGTCAGGTGGTTGAAGCCCGAGGCGTGTAAACAGCACATCGGAAAGTTGTTGCGTTGAATTAATGTTGAACGGTTTGCCGACCGATTCATAGACCTGTTTTTCGATCTCTGCCATGCGCTTCTCGAGTCTCTTCGAGGTTTCTTCAAAGAAGGGCAGGTCGAGCGAGATGCCACTCATTTCCATATCCGCAAGGACGGGTGTCAGCGGCAGGTCAATTTCATCGAGGAGTTTGGTGCCGTTTACGCGGCGAAGGTCCGCCTGCAAAATTGGCAGCAGCCGCAATGTGTTTTCTGCATCGGCCACGGCATATGGCGCAGCGGATTCGATCGGCACGTCTGCCATGCTGATCTGTTTCTTGCCTTTGCCGATCAACTCTTCAATGTGCGTCATTTCTTCGCCGAGTTTCACAAAGGCAAGATTTTTGAGTCCCAGATTGCGTGAGCCGGGATCAATAATAAATTCAGCCAGCATCGTATCGAACGTCAGCGGCGTGATGTAGAGTCCGTACTTGGCCAGAATAATGTAATCGTATTTGGCGTTGTGAGCGATCTTGCCGATCCTGGGATTCGTCATGGGCGCCTGCAAGGCGGACAGAACCTCTTTAAGCGGCAGGTTCGTGCCTGCAGTGTGCCCGATTGGAATGTAATAGCCCTCGCCCTCCTTGATGGATAGCGAAATGCCGACAATATCCGCTCGCATCTCCTCGGTGGAGGTGGTTTCGGTATCGAAAGAAATGATCTTCGCTTGATTGAGTGCGGTGACAAGGTCATCCAGTTTTTCGGATGTATCCACAATATTGACAATTATTTTTGAATCCACTTTTGGCATATAAACTGGTTGAGGTTCATTGGCAAACATGGAGAGTTGCTCACCCGCGGCCGGGGGGGCGGAGGCTGGCGCGGACGCGGATGTCTCTTTACCGGAGAGACGATCAAGGCTTTTGAGAAGCGAGCGAAACTCCAGATCCCTGAAGAAAGATTCAATGGCATCGAAATCCAGGTCATCTGCTTTGGCGTGTTTGAGATCCAGCGTGACGTTAATATCTGTCCTGATCTTCGCAAGGTCATAGCTGAGATATGCCTTATCTTTATTCTGCTCGAGCTTTGTCTTCCAGCGATTTTCCACTTCATCCAGGTGTGCATAGATGTTGTCGAGCGTCCCGAATTTTTCGAGCAGGGCAATGGCGGTCTTCTCACCGACGCCGGGCACACCGGGGATATTGTCAGATTTATCCCCGACGAGCGCCTTGTAATCCACAACCTGGTTAGGACGCACGCCGAGCTTTTTGATGACATCTTCCTCGCGGATGTAGTTCTGATCATCGCCTGCCAGATAAACAGTAGTACGTTCATTCACGAGCTGCAGCAGGTCGCGGTCACCTGTGATGATCTTGACACCAAGTCCCTGCTCGCTGGCAATGCGAGCGATCGAGCCAAGCACATCGTCGGCTTCGAAGCCTTCCATCTCAAGCCGTGGGATGTTGAATGCATCCACCATTTCACGGATGCGCCCAATTTGGGGAACCAGGTCATCGGGCATTTTTTCGCGCGTGCCTTTGTAGGCAGGGAAGATCTCATCGCGGAAGGTTTTGCCGGTATCGAAGGCGACCGCGATGTATTCGGGTTTTTCCTGTTCGATAATGCGCATCAGCTCACGCGCGAATCCGTAAATACCCGCGGTGGGTTCACCCTTCGATGTTTGCCAGCGTGTGCTGCTTCCGCCAGCAGTTAATGCAAAGTACATGCGATATGCAAGTGCGTGTCCGTCGATAAGGTAAAGGGTAGGGGGCATATTTTCACCAGTCTGGAGATCCTCACCTGCACTGCACCAAACGCAGTGCGGTGCAAGTGTCGCTACGCTTAGGATAACATTTATGGAGTATTTTAACGTCAATAATGGATAAGAATAAAATGTCATGCTGAGGGGCATTCGCTGCCCCGAAGCATCTCTACCAGGGCCTGCCCGAGACCCTTCGGTCGCGCAAAACCGCTCCCTCAGGGTGACATAATAGTAAATTTGGCTTAAACATTATTCATGTTAATTTATAGTAGCCAATATTAGATTCAAAATGAAACGCGGAGTTATTATACTCCGCGCTTTTTGTTACTTTATGTCATTGCGAGAGGGGTTGCTTCCATCGAAGCAATCTCCGCTTCGCGCTTCAACTGCGTTCGCTCTCCACTCAGCGCGACAGATTATTTTCCCGGTTGTGAATAACCCTGTCGTGTGCGGGTCTGCTTGATGTAATCCTTCACCAGTTGAGGTGGGTGCGGTTGCGTTCCGCCCATAATGAGATAGCCCGGTGCCCAGAAATCACCTGAGGGATTTTCCTTTTTTGTCCGTGGAAATTCCGTAAATATCTTTTCTGAAGTCTGCTGGCGCATGATCCGCATTAGATAACCTGGCGACGTGGCTGGTGCAACATTGAGAACCCATTGCACATACTCAGGCCTCACCGCCAGATATTCCAGACGCCAGCCGAAGGCAATACAGATCTGCGGCAGCCATTCCGAAAGACGGTCTGACATATCACCCGTCAAATAATGTGAACTGAAACGTGGCACCAGCAAACAGGCGTATGTTAAGTTATATAGTCCTGGTGCAATAGGTTCAAGCATCATACGTCCGGCAACTTCAGTGATCGAATGCGGGCGGGTCTCATCCAACTCGCCGGGCATGGGTCGTCGTATCGGGGTCTCCGCTCGACGCCGGGATTTCGATGGCATGGTCGCATCAAAATCCTCGACAGCATGTTCAACAGTCTGCTCACTATTCTGGTTGACACGCATCGCCGGAGAACTCTCGCGACTATATTGATTTGAACGAGCTGGGGAAGGGCGCGTGCCGAGCATTTCTTCGTCGGGCAGCGGCATCATCCTCGGGTCTGGCTGGGGCGGAGGCACATCTGAGAGGATGTCGGCGATGTTTGGAATGTGGGTATTCTGTCCGTTTTCCTCGTCGTCATCCTCGAGAAATTCGGTCGGGGCCTCATGCGAAGCCGCGAATGGGTCCTGTTTTGCGACGGGCGTTTCCTCTTCGAAAGGCGAGATCGCAAGGGAATGCGCCAACTGACTGGCCTGTGTACGGATGGTGCTGAATGGGGTTTCTGCATCGAATACGAGGGCAAGAACAACGTCGTCTGCGATGCAGGTCGCATACAGCATGTGTTCCGCCTTGGTTGCCTCCAGGCGGACGAAGCGCAGCAGGTCGCTGCCTTTTTGCCCATCCCAGTGACGTGTAACGGTGACAGCCAGTTCCTTCGCCGCGCTTTGCGACAGTTGACCGGCATATGCCCATAAATCATCAGCGCGTGTAATCAACGCTGCCTGCGATGAGGACTCGAGCGTAAGGCGTGTCAGGTGTTGCGCAGCTTTGGTCACATCGTTGAGCCATGGGAGCTCCAGGCTGCCCATCTGCACTTCACGCGAGTTGGGTACCTGAGAATTTGCCTGCATGTGTCTTGAATGGGGATTGGAATTATTGTTGAGCATCTTTAACAGATCCGGTAGGTAATAGGGTTTGGGTAACAACGTCCATGGGCGGATCTCGTCCATGGTGGGTGGCGTATTCTCACTGGCAAACAGGATCAGGCTGATATCTGGTCTGAGCGCCCGCAGGGCTCTGCCAATATCAAGAACTGCCCGATTGCCCAGATCCATATCCAAAAAGGCAAGGCTGCAATTCTTTTCATCGGCACGGACAACGGCCTCACCCTTCCCTTTGACAATAAATGCCTGGTGGCCTGCCTGCTCCAGCCCATAGAGCAGTACCTGCCCAAAATTAGTATCTGCGGTAACAAGAAGCAGACTTTTACCCATGCTTTGTACAGTGTATCATGGCAGGGAGGTGGAGGCAAGCAATGACCCGTGAGCCATATTTACTAAAAAGGAGGCTTATTTGTTTAGTCAACTTGCTTTTCAGAGATTTTTGTGCTATCAATAGAAAAAATTAATGAGGGTTGTTTGAATGCACCGTGAACGAGTTTCTGAAAATGTCTTTTGGTTCCAGAGTGAAGTGTATGCCCAGGTGACAGCCGGGGTGGTGGCAGGGCCACAGTGGGCAGTCGTGATCGATACCCTGGCGTTGCCAGACGAAACACTTAGCATCCGCGAGTTCATTGAACATGAATTGAATGTGCCCGTGCGCTATGTGATCAATACGCATTACCATGCCGACCACGCCTGGGGCAATTGCTTTTTCCCGGGTGCGACCGTGATCGCACATGCACGGTGCCGTACATTACTGGAGGAGCGCGGCATCCCGTCATTGGAGAATGCGCAAAAACAGAACCCGATGTTGCGCCAGGTGAAGATCGTTCTGCCGCATATGACTTTTGAAAACGGTGAACTGACCCTGCGCGTTGGCAAAAAGAATCTGATTATTTCAGCGGCATTTGGCCACAGCAGCGATGGGATCGCGGTGCTTGTTGAAGAGGACCGCATTTGGTTTGCTGGAGATTCCTTCATGCCACTCCCCTATGTAGTAGATGGCAATATTGACGAGATCATGGCCTCCATTAAAGTGGTTGGACGCATGGGACTTGAAAACATTGTCCAGGGACACGGCGATATCATCCTGCGCGGAGAGATCGATGCGGCAGTGAAGGAAAACCTCAACTACCTGGCGACGATCAGGAAATCAGTCAAAGTGATTTCGAAGCGTAAGAATGCCGCGGAACTGTTGGAACAAATTACGATCGAGAGCTGTGGCAAAAGCCGTGTGTACCTCGGGGGATTGGCGCAGACGCTGCATGAAAGAAACCTGCGGGCCCTGCTACAGCAAATGAGTTGACAACGTGTAGCCGCTACTTTTACAGACTTAAACAGGAGCAGCCAATCACCTTGATTGTCTGCTCCTGTTTTTTCCGAGTTGCTTGTAGGTGCGCCTTATCAATTACGGCTGGAACTTTGCAGTCCTGTGCGCAGCATGATGTTCTTTTATTTTCGCGATTCTGTCCGTGCTTCCTTCCTTGCCTTTAACCAGCCGTTCAGGCTAAATTTCACCACCCGCTCCTGCCCTGCAAATAATTTCTTTAAATTAGGACGCAGTGCCCAGATCAAAAGCAGTTCGGCGATAATGCCGTACCAAATATCCATGGGGTCTTGAAGTCCCAGTGAAGCACGTATGATGAAGGCAATGATCACAATTAAACCAATGGCCATCGTGGTCACCGATGCGATCCCAAGCGTGAACCAGACCAGCGCCCCTATCCCAAACACGATCGGAAATATCCAGGGCCATAAGCCGACTGCGCCTCCGAGCGCGGGAGCACCGCCTGCGCCGCCATAAAAGCGTACTTTTCCATGGTCATCGCGGCTGATCAAAAATAGGGAATAATTATGTCCAAGAATGGCGGCCACTGGAGCGAGGATGTGGAGAAGATGGTTCTGTGGGAAAAGCGCCTGTGCCAGCCAGACGGAAACCGTACCTTTAAAAATATCGAGCATGGCGGTCAGCAGGCCTGCCCCAAGACCCGCGGCGCGCACGGCATTTGTACCACCGGTTCGTCCGCTTTCCACCTGTCGAATGTCCTTGCCTGTTTTGATCTTGACGATCAACAAGCCAAACGGGATGGAGCCGAGGAGATACCCCGCGATCACCGTTCCGATCCCAATTAAAATCTGCATAACGTTTCTCCTTCGGAGCAATGTACTGATTGAAACACGCCAGCATCAATAAGGTTTCACCTGTCATGCACCGCCAAAGGGACATCCAGTACCTGTCCGTTTTCGAGCCAGAAGCCGCGCGCCTTCCATTCCCCGCGAAGACGCGACCAGATTATGTGAACCACCTCATAAGCCGCCTCGCGAATATCGGTACTGGAGGCAGTTTCAGGCCCCGCTGGATGTGAATGGAAGATGCCGATCAATTCGAGCGCGTGGGACTCGATCCATTCAAACGCCCGCAGCTGTTCATACGGATCCATAACGAATCGCACAGAGCTGTGTGCCTGATTCCGTACAACGATGACTGCCTCCACCTGATCATTTTTCCCGGCCAGCAGACCACACGCTTCGAGCGGCGCGTGTTGTTCCACGTGCCGAAGCATTTGATCCCATTGATCTTGATCGAGTGTCAATCGGGAGATCATCTTAGCGGATGAAGATCGCCAGGCCCCAGCACAGGGCAGTTGCCACAGCAGGCCCCAGTGTGGCGCGCTGCACTGGCTGGTCTTCGCCAAGGTTGGCGGCAAGGTTTGTGAGCCCGTAAAGCGGACCAACGAGCATTAACCCAAACTGGATGGGTGAGACAGGCCAGTAATGCAATCCCGCGGCGATCTGGATGCAAACGAAGGCAATGCCCACTGCCCAGGCGTATTCCCAACGTCCGCTGAAACGCAGATGAAGGATGCGCAGACTGGCGAGCGCGGCAGCAAAAAACAAGCCGGGGATTATTAAATAGAGGCGCGCTCCGCTGTAGCGCAAAGCGACCGAAAGGATGAAAAAGAGTGTGTACGAGATGGCAGTCAGCCCAGCCATGGCCGAGGCATAAGGTGGTGCACCTGCATCCACGACAATGTACTCAGCCAGGAAAACAAGGAAGACGAAGACGCCACCAATCGCAAAGCCAACCCACCACGCCGTTCCGCCTGGCAAAACGGAGAGGGGTAGGCCAATGACAAAGGTAGTCAGGGTGGGGAGGATCCACCACTGGAAGGTTGGTCTCTTGTTCAGGGATGGGTGACCGCGCAGGAGCCAGTCCATTCCTGTGGCAGTCAGGCCCGCCGTGAGGAAACTCATGGCGGTGGATAGATCGAGTGGAAGCAGCAGGAAAAAGCCGGGTAACTGCACTTCCACGTTGAATGGGGGAGACTGGATGAGATGCGAGAGTGCAAAAGCAAGCAAAACAGTGGAAGTTAAGACACCTACACGGTTGGAATCGGGCAGGTATTTTTGCTCATTCATATCTGAATTGTACCTGTCCCATAGTAGTATGCCAAGTCAGCCGTTATGGTAGAATCAACTGGTTATGCACGCACAGAAACTCGAAACCCTTCCTCCGCCTCCCGGTGTTATTGGCTCGCTCAAGGCTGGATTCGACGTTGTTTCCAGCCATGTTATGCTCATTTTAATGCCATTGGCGCTCGATCTATTTCTCTGGCTGGGTCCCCGCCTGGGCGTAAATGATCTGGTGGGCCCCCTTTATAAGACCCTTTTCGAGCAGGCGCGGCGAGGGCTGGCATCTCCGGAGGATCTCAAAAGACTGGTTCAATTCCAGGATGTTCTTACCGAGTTGCTTCAACGTTTTAATCTGGTGAGTTTGCTCTCACGACTGCAGACGTTTCCTGTCGGTCTCTCAAGCCTGCTGGCGAAAACCCTGCCTGTGGATAGCCCGATGGGCACTCAGAACGTTTCACAGGTTTCATCCCTATTGGGTTTGATGGGATATATGTTTCTGCTGATTTTGGCTGGATGGATTGTCGGCGGCCTATACTTCCGCTGGGTATCGGGAACAACTCTGGCTCAGAAGGAAGTGGACATCAGCCCCTTTCGCGCTATCGTGCAGACGGCCATGCTGTCAGTGATCTGGCTGGTAGCTCTGATCATGGTCTCGCTGCCCATCATGCTCCTTGTTACTGTCCTGACCTTTATCAATCCAGCATTGGCGAGTGGAGCTTTGTTCCTGATGCTGCTCATATCATTTTGGGTGATCGTTCCTTTGTTCTTTATCCCTCATGGGATTTTTGTACGCGGACAAAACGCGTTTTATTCGATCTATACCAGCTTCAGGATGGCTCGCTTCACGCTGCCGACGAGTGGCATGTTCGTGTTTATAACGTTTGTCCTTTCGACGGGCCTGAATTATCTGTGGAGCGTCCCCTCCAGCGATTCATGGATGACTATTGTAGGGATCGCGGGTCATGCATTTATTACCACTGCCCTGTTGGCAGCGAGTTTTGTGTATTACCATGACATGAACGTCTGGTTGCAGATGGTTTTTGAGGAGTTGCAGAAGAAGGGCGCTCCAGCCCGATCAATATAGAACTTGTCTCAAAAATGTCATCCTGAGCCCTTCGGCCCGGCTCAGGATAAACTCCGCGAAGGATCTCTAATGCTGAAACTACGAGACTCTTCGGTCGCGACGAACGCTCCCTCACGTCGTCCCGACGTCCTTCGGGAGAGTGACATGCAATTTTTGAGATGACTTGTAGTTATCTTCCCACCCTTATACCTCTCCCCGAGGGAGAGGAACACTTTGGAGGTTTTGTGGCAAAAGAGATTACGATGAATTACGATGTAAATTCCATTCAAGCGCTCGAAGGCATTGATCATGTACGCAAGCGTCCAGGCATGTACGTGGGCGGCACGGACATTAAAGCTCTGCATCACCTTGTGTATGAGGTCGTTGACAATGCGATCGATGAAGCGCTGGCTGGTTTCTGTACCACCATCAACATCATAATCCATGAAGATAGCAGTGTCACTGTTGAAGATAACGGCCGTGGTATTCCAGTGGGTCCACATCCCACGAAAAAGGACCCGAACGGAAAGCCGATGGAAACCGTGGATGTGGTTATGACCGTGATTGGTGCGGGCGGCAAATTCGGTGGCGGAGGCTACAAGGTCTCGGGTGGTTTGCACGGCGTAGGCGTCAGTGCTGTGAACGCCCTTTCTGAATGGATGGTGACCGAGATCAAGCTTGGTGGCAAGTGGTGGCAGCAACGCTATCATCGCGGCGTCCCCCAGGGTGCGATTAAGCAGATTGGCAAGGTCAAGGACGAGACAGGCACAAAGCAAACCTTCAAATTCGACAAACAGATCTTCACAGAAGATATTGATTATCGTTTCGATACGCTGGTGCAGCGCCTCCGCGAAATGGCGTTTGTCACACGCGGTGTAAGGATCCGCTTTGTGGACGAGCGTAACGACCGTGAGATGACCTTCTACTTTGAAGGCGGACTCACTTCCTTCGTTCGCTATTTGAACCGTAACCGCGAGAACTTGCACCCCGTTGTGCATGTGGAAAAAGACATCGAAGCAGTGGGCGTTGAAGCTGCCATTCAATATACCGATTCATATACCGAGTCGGTGTACTCGTTTGCCAATACGATCAACACCATAGACGGCGGTACGCATTTGACCGGCCTGCGCTCCTCGCTGACCCGTGTCATCAATGATTACGCCCGTAAAAATGGATTGCTCAAAGATGCAGACCCGAACTTCTCCGGTGATGACACACGCGAAGGGCTGACCGCGATCGTTTCAGTCAAACACCCTGAGCCGCAGTTTGAATCACAGACCAAGGTCAAGTTGATGAACCCCGAGGTCCAGACGTATGTGACGCAGGCTGTGGGAGAAGGGTTCAGCACGTTCCTGGATGAGAACCCTCAGGCGGCGAAAGCCATCATTGCCAAATGTCTGACGTCTGCCCGCGCACGGGATGCGGCGCGCAAGGCGCGTGACCTGGTGATCCGCAAATCTGCTCTCGAGTCACTGACATTGCCCGGAAAACTGGCAGATTGTTCCGAACGCGACTCCTCGAAGACCGAGCTTTACATCGTGGAAGGTGACTCTGCAGGCGGCTCTGCCAAGCAGGGACGCGATCGCCACTTCCAGGCGATCCTGCCCTTGCGCGGTAAGATCCTCAATACCGAGCGCGCCCGTCTTGACAAGATACTGGGTAACAACGAAGTGCGGGCGCTCATTTCTGCATTGGGCACCGGCATTGGTGAAGACTTTAACCTGGTGGGTCTTCGCTATGGTCGCATCATCATCATGACCGATGCAGATGTGGATGGCAGTCACATTCGCACGCTGCTGCTGACATTCTTCTTCCGTTATATGCCAGCTCTGATCGAAGATGGGCATCTCTACATTGCCCAACCTCCGTTGTATCGGGTTGCGTACAAGAATCAGATCAAGTATGCGTACACGGAGAAGGAGAAGGATAAGATCGTCAAGGAAATTGGAGAGAAGTCATCCTTGCAGCGTTATAAGGGTCTCGGTGAAATGAATCCCGCCCAGTTGTGGGAAACGACCATGAACCCGTCGAACAGGACTCTGCTCCTCGTTACGGTGGAGGACGCGGCTGAGTCTGACCGCACGTTCGATATGCTGATGGGTGATGCGGTGGACCCACGTCGCAAGTTCATCCAGACGCATGCCAAGGCAGTCAGAAATCTGGACGTCTAATTGAAACCATTCAGCGTCCCGCAGGTGGAAGCAAACCTGCGGGACGTTTGCTTTAACAACGTGCATCCCTGCTTGTTTGTCATGAAAGTAGCATCGTTGGGGATGAGGGATGTGGAGTAAAATTCCTTAAGCTTCGGTTCAAGTCGAGGCCTTTGTCAATTATGTATCCATCAAATCGCTTTAATACAGCTGTCAATACAATCACGCAATCAATCGTTCTGGTCTATCAGGCCATTGCGGTGATCGTTTTTGTTGCGTCGCTGTTTTCCGCGTATGCATGGCTGAAGAATCCATTTATTGGCGGTTTTTTCGAGCAGACACTTGTGTT
>JANMSY010000264.1:0-5855 GCA_031389865.1 Anaerolineales bacterium
TTCAGGACATCCGGGAGTTTCGATGCGTCAAAGGCGCCCATCCGGGCGAGTCCGCGCAGTGCTGCGTAGGCTGTGCATTCGCCGTCGATCTGGAAATGGCGACGCAACTCCGGTCGCGTTTCACTGCGTCCGAACCCGTCGGTTCCCAGAATAATATATTCACCAGGAATCCACTCGCGAATCTGATCAGCCACAAGACGCACATTGTCGCTCGTCGAGATAAACGGCCCCGTCACGTCGTCGAGAGTATCTTCCAGGTAACTGCGACGAGGCGTCTGACCGGGATGCAGATCGTTCCAGTGCTGACAATCCATCGCGTCACGACGAAGTTCGCTGTAACTGGTGACGCTCCAGACATCAGTCCCGATGTTGTATTTGTCCTTGAGGATCAGTTGCGCTCGCATCGCTTCACGCAGAATTGTGCCACTGCCGAAGAGTTGCGGGCGATGTCGCTGACTTTCGCCGCTGTCGGTGGAACTCAGCCTGTACATGCCCTTGATAATGCCTTCAATCACTTCACCGCGATCCGGCATCGGCGGATGCACATAGTTTTCGTTGTAGACCGACAGGTAGTTGGCATGAATGTCGCACTTATGATGATCATCCTGCCCCGCATGGTCTCGATTATTGCTGAAGGCATCATACCGATCACGATGGCTATTGTCCAGTACATGCGTGAACGCTTCCAGGATCGTGAGATCTATGTGGCGGTTGACTGTGCTGTGCTGTTGGGGCACCCGGCAGTGATGGCCTCGACGATCATCCTATTCCCGCTGCTTGTGCTGCTTGCAGCGGCTCTGCCCGGCGTGCAAATGTTGCCGATTGCCTCCCTGGCTGTCGTTCCCTTTTGGGCCGGCGCGGTGGTTCCTTACACTAAAGGCAATGTGGTCAAGACCGTGATCGTTCTCCTGCTTTATGCGATCCCTTTCATGTACTTCTCAACATGGACAGCGGATTCTCACACAGCAGCCTTCCAAATGATGGGCCAGTACAATGACCAGATCGCCCAGGGCCTCAAGCTGGCGAGTTGGGACATGGGCGGCGACATCCTTGGCTTCTTCATTCAGGGTGTCTTCCGCTTGTTCGGTTTTGGTGCTAATTTGTGATAGACAATTGACGATAGAGGTGGCTTCCACTTTATGAAAATGGGGTGGAAGCCACCCCCACCCAGGCACTGATACGAGGCACATATGTCAAAATTCAAGGTTTGTGTCGTTGGCGGCCATTGCAGCAACCGCCTCATGATTGTTGCTGAACAACTTACGGAGTTCTTTGAAAAGCAAGGTATTGATTGTCAGGTGATTACGCATGGTGTTGCCTATCAAGGCAGCTTTGCACCGCGCTCGAACCTCATCCTGCAACTCCTTCCCGCCTTCACCGAGGAGGAAGTTGGCGTCCCGGTCATCAATATCAAGCCATTGATCGGCGACCCTGCCCACCCGGCCACGATCGAAAAAATACTGAATCAGGTACAGGCTTATTACGCTGTGTAATCGTCCAGTACGTGTCTCCGTAAGCCTATTGGAGCGTCCATGAGTCCTCGAATTTATCTTGATTATTGTGCAACAACGCCGGTTCACCACAGCGTGCAGGAAGCGATGCTGCGCGCACTCGACGTGGACTTTGGCAATCCGTCGAGCATGCACTGGGCGGGCAAGGATGCACGACAACTGATAGACCAATCTCGTGCAGATGTCGCTTTCGGGATCGGATGCCAACCGTCTGAGATCGTCTTTACCAGCGGAGCGACCGAAGCGGATAACCTCGCGCTTTTCGGGACGTTGCACCTGTTCCCGCCAAATCAGGCTCACCTTATCACGTCAGCGATTGAACATCATGCCATTCTGCATACTGCACAGCATCTTGAACGCGAAGGTTATTCTGTAACGTATCTGCCAGCGGATGAACATGGTTTGGTGAATCCTGAAGATGTGCGACGAGCAATTCGTCCTGAGACAAAATTAATTTCCATCATGTATGTCAACAACGAGGTTGGATCAATCCAGCCGATCCTGGAGATTGGAAGGATTGCCCGGGAACATCATGTTCGTTTTCATACCGACGCGGTTCAGGCGATTGGATTGTTCAACATTGATGTCGATGACTTGAATGTCGATCTGCTCTCCCTTTCCGCACACAAGATCTATGGACCAAAGGGTATTGGTGCGTTGTTCGTCCGTGCAGGGACTGAATTGACTCCTATGATCGTCGGGGGACCACAGGAACACTTGCTGCGTGCCGGGACCGAAAATGTTCCCGGGATTGCTGGTTTGGGTGCGGCGATGAACCTGGTCCGCCAACATCGCACCGGTGAGCGCGTCCGTCTGCTCGGGCTGAGGAAATATCTGATCGAGGGCCTGCAGGCTATCGGTCCAGCTGTGATCGTAAATGGATCGGAAGGAGATGTCGGCCCGCATGTGTTATCCATGAGCTTTATCGGTGCTGATGCGGAGATGATGCTTATCCGCCTGAATGGGGAGGGGATTGCGGTCTCACTGGGTTCCGCCTGCAATTCCAAATCGATCGAGCCTTCGCATGTGTTGACTGCCATGAAACTACCGCAGGAACAGATCGCGTCAACTCTGCGGTTCTCGCTGGGTATGCCCACCACAAAGGATGAAATCGACACATTGCTTGATGTAGTTACACGAGTATTGCCGCGCGTGACGGTTCAATAATTTTATTGTTGGAGAAAACCATGGAAAAAAAACCTGTACAGGATCGTGCTAGTGTATTGGCTGATGTGGCGGAGATGTACTACCTCGAAGAAAAAAATCAAGCCGCAATTGCCAAAACCATTGGAGTTACACGCTCAATGGTCTCACGCATGCTGACAGAAGCGCGTGAGGGCGGCATCGTGGAAATTCGCATCCAGCGGCCGTTGCAATTGGATTCTGATCTTGAAAGTGTCTTGAAAGAGAAATTCGGCCTCAAGGATGTGTTTGTCGTGGTTACCAGTCACACAAACGGCGCAAGACTCACCCGTACTCTTGGAAGCGCGGGTGCAAAGATGCTCGCCCGTTATCTCGCACCCGAAAAGATTTTAGGTTTAGCCTGGGGCACTTCCATTAGCGCGACCGTGGATGCGTTTGAAACAGCAGAGCCTGTGCCTCTCAAAGTAGCGCAATTGGTCGGAGCCATGGGCGCTCGCAATATGGAATACGATGGCCACGATCTGGTTTCTCGGATCACTGAGAAGCTTGGAGGGGAAGCGTATTATCTGAATGCACCTTATCTTTGCCAGAGTGCCGAAATAGCAAAAGCTATTTCAGAGACAAAAAGCGTTAGGGAAACGATCAGTGTAGGGAAGAAAACCGATGTAGCATTATTGGGTATTGGGACAACGTCGCCGGATTATTCGAGTTTTTTTCTTGCAGGTTATATTACCCGCCGTGAGCTTGATGATTTAAGGAAGTCGGGAGCCGTCGGTGATGTTTGTGGCTTGCACTTTGATCTAAAAGGCAAGCCTGCCTGTGATGATTTTTGTAAACGCCTGGTTTCCATCCACAGGTTAGACCTGTTGTCCATCCCTGTTCGGCTTGGGGTGGCAGGCGGAGAAGGAAAAGCTGACGCCATCCTCGGTGCCCTGCGAAGCAAGTATGTGAATGTGTTGGTGATAGACAACATGACTGCCAGAAAGGTTCTTGAACTGGCGAAATCAAAATGAACGAGGTTTTCAATGTCGAAAGATAATGGGAAAGGTTCTGAGAAAGACATCGGTTCACGCGAACAGTTCGAAGAACGCGTGAAGCGATTGGGAATGTCCGATGACAGCCTGATCGGTCTATATCGGACAATGTCCACGGTCCGTCACTTTGAGTATATGGCGGATAAGCTATATGCGGCGGGAAAAGTCCATGGAACGATGCACCTTTCGGCGGGGCAGGAGGCGGTGGCGGCAGGCATCAGTCTGGCGGTCAAGCCCGATGATTATCTGATCAACCATCACCGCGGTCACGGACATTTCATTGCAAAGGGCGCAGACATCAATTTGATGATGGCTGAATTCCTTGGCAAGGATGCCGGCTACAACCATGGTCGCGGTGGTTCGATGCATATCGCTGATTTTCAGTCCAACAATCTGGGCGCGAACGGAATTGTCGGTGGTGGAATACCGCAGGCGGTGGGCGTGGGACTGGCCCTCAAGATGCAGAAACGCAAGGAGATCTGTGTCTGTATCTTCGGCGATGGCGCCGCCAATGAAGGCGTATTCCATGAAGCCATGAACATGGTCGCGTTGTGGAAACTGCCGGTCCTTTATGTTTGTGAGAATAACAAATACGGTATGTCCATGGATGTGGAACGTGCCAGTGCAAAGCTGCCTATTGCTCAACGTGCAGATGCCTACGGGATCCCCTGGGCCTGTGTGGACGGTAACGATGTGGTCGAAGTCTACGATGCAATGAAGACCGCGGTCGAACACATCCGCTCCGGCAACGGACCCTATTTTGTCGAAGCGATCACGTACCGTTATTTTGGTCACTCCAAGAGCGATCGAAATCTGTATCGCCCAAAGGAAGAGATCGAGGATTGGAAGCAGAACCGCGATCCGATCATGCACTTCACCAAACATCTGTTGCAGTCTGAAATTATGGATGAAGGTCAGGCCCAGGAGATCGATGTACAGGCTGAACAGATCATCGTCAAGGCTGTTGAGTTTGCAGAAGCAGCCCCTGAACCGGATGTATCCACCCTGATGGAGTATGTATATGCCTGAGATATCCTATCTTGAAGCCATTCGCCAGGCATTGTGGCAGGAAATGAAACGTGATGAGCGTGTCTTCCTGCTCGGTGAAGACATTGGTCGTTACGGGGGTGCGTTCGGCCTGACACACGGCATGCTTGATGAGTTTGGCGAAGAACGCGTACTTGAAACACCCATCTCGGAAGCTACCATTGTGGCGACAGCCATCGGCGCGGCGCTGCTGGGAATGCGTCCTGTGGCCGAGCTCATGTTCATGGATTTCGTCCTGCTCACCCTGGATCAGCTCGCCAATCAGGCGGCCAAGATGCATTTCATGTTCGGCGGTCGTGCCACTGTCCCCATGGTCGTACGGATGCCGGGCGGTTCCGGCTCGGGTGCTGCATCACAGCATTCCCAGTCGCTCGAAAGCATGCTCATGCACATCCCCGGTTTGATCGTTATCAATCCCTCCACACCATACGATGCCAAGGGTTTGATGCTTTCGGCAATCCGTAACCCGAACCCGGTTTGTTTTGTGGAACATAAGATCCTGTATAAGACAAAGGGTGAAGTGCCCGAAGGCGATTACACCATCCCGATCGGTGTTGCCGAGATTAAACGTCCTGGCCGCGATATTACGGTGGTTGCAAACAACATCATGGTCATAAAGACCCTCAATGTTGCCGAAAAACTTTCGAAGGATGGCATCGAAGTCGAGGTCATCGACCCGCGCACCCTGCTGCCTCTCGATACCGAAACGATCCTCAAGTCCGTTGCGCGCACGGGTCGCTTGCTCGTCGTGCACGAAGCCTGTCAGACGGGCGGCTGGGCCGGCGAGGTGATCGCTTCCGTGGTGGGCAGTCCCGTTTTCGATTACATCGATGCACCTGTGCGTCGCCTTGCTGGAAAAGACATTCCCATTCCTTACAATCGCGTTCTCGAAAAGGCTGCCGTTCCCCAGGAAGCCGATATCGAGCAGGAAATCCGTGCATTGGTGGAAGGCAGGATCTGATATGCCAGTTCCTTTCATCATGCCCAAGTTCGATATGGATCAGGAAAAGGCCACCATTATTTCATGGTTCAAAAAAGAAGGCGACTTCGTCAAGTTCGAGGAAAGTGTTCTCACGGTTGAAACGGAAAAAGTGGCCATCGATGTGCCTGCGCCTGCGAC
>JANMSY010000270.1:0-4996 GCA_031389865.1 Anaerolineales bacterium
CGGGCATCCTGCTCGGCGTGGATACGGGTCTCACCAAAGATTTGCAACAAGCCTTCAAAAACACAGGCACCGCGCACATCATCGCCATTTCGGGTTTTAACATCAGCATCATCGCGGGGTTGTTCGTCACATTCTTCAGCCGCTTTCTCGGTCCGCGGCGCGGGGCGGCGGTTGCCATCGTTGGTATTATTTTTTATACTGCCCTCGTCGGTGGAGACGCGGCTGTCGTGCGCGCCGCGATCATGGGAAGCCTGGCGTTATTTGCACGGCAAATTGGTCGCCGCCAGTTCGCGCTAAACACGCTTCTCGCCGTGGCATTATTGATGTGTTTGTGGAATCCGTTGTATATTTGGGACGTCGGCTTCCAGCTTTCGTTCTTCGCAACACTGGGCCTCATCCTGTATGCAGAACCATTTTCTCAATTTGCGAATAGAATCGTCACAAGGTATTTTCCGACATCCACCGCTGAAAAATTTGCCCAACTCTTTTCAGAGTTTGTGTTGCTCACACTTGCTGCCCAGCTTACAACCATTCCAATTATGGCGTATCACTTCAAACAAATTTCCCTTGTCTCGTTTATTGCCAACCCATTCATCCTGCCTGTGCAGCCTGCGGTGATGATCCTGGGCGGGCTGGCAGTGTTGCTGAGCCTCGTCTGGCTTCCGCTGGGTCAGATCGCGGCCTGGGTGGCGTGGCCGTTTGTCGTGTACACGATTCGGATGGTGGAGTTGTTTGATCGCGTGCCGCATGGGACGATCTTCCTCGGAGATTTATCCATCTGGTTCGTGATCTTCTTTTACGCAGCGCTTCTTACTGTGACCTTTGGCGGGTCCCGTTTAAAAGAGGCGGCCGAATCCCTTAAAGGGCGCACAAGCACAGTCGGCGTTGGAAGCGGGATCCTCATCCTGATATTGGGTTTGTTACTGGTGTGGCGCGCCGCGGTCGCAGTCCCAGATCGTCTCCTGCATATCACATTTCTGAACGTTGGCTCTGCAGATGCAGTTCTCATCAAAACACCCACAGGGAAATATGTGCTGGTCAATGGTGGACCCAGCGTGACGACACTTTCAGATGAACTTGGACGGCGGCTGCCCACATTCAACCGTACACTGGACTGGCTTTTGATCGCGGGAACGGAGGAAGATGATGTTGCCGCGCTGCCACGCGTCATCGAGCGTTACCCTCCTGATGCAGTATTGTGGAGCGGGAATACACAGGCATCGTTCTCGTCGCGTGTGTTGAATGAATATTTATCGGTGCAGGATATCGAAGTAATAAACGCCGAGCCTGAACAGGTCCTGGAGCTGGGTGACGGTGCAACCTTGCGCGTGCTGACAACAGGTCCACGCGGCGCGGTGTTGCTGGTTGAATGGGAAAGCTTCCGCGCGTTGCTGCCGGTCGGCATGAGTTTTGAAGCGCTCGATGAGCTGCGCAGCGGGGCAGAGGTGGGTCCTGTCAGCGTGCTCTCGATCGCGGATGCAGGGTACGCGGCGTCAAACCCACCGGAATGGATCATAAATCTGAACCCCGAGCTGGTGGTGTTGAGCGTGGACGCGGCAGACGAAAACGGCATGCCCGATGGCGAGGTACTGGAGTCTGTGAAGGATTATGATCTCCTGCGTACCGACCAAAACGGCTGGATAGAGATCACATCAGATGGCAGACAAATGTGGGTGAACGTGGAACGAAAGTAGGGATGACCTGCTTGATTTTCACTGTTGAACATTGTATAGTAGTACAACCGAGGAGAGTGTTATGAGCAACCTGATTATCAATAAATCGCAGGTACAGGGTGACACGCCTGTGACCATTTTGCATCTGAGCGGTCAGCTCGATGGGAGCACTGAGACTCAACTGCTTGATTCAGTACGCCAGGCTCATGAGGATGGCGCAAATCATCTTTTGATCGACCTGAGCGATTGTCACATGCTGACCAGCGCCGGGCTGCGTGCCATTCAAAACACGCTCAAAATATTCACCCCGCAGCACGATAAAGAGATCATCCATCAACATGGGGAGGAACCTTATAAATCCCCGTATTTCAAAATGGTCTGCCCAAATCCGCAAATCTATTATGTGCTGAATATCGCCGGCTTTTTGCAGAACATTCTCATTTACAATGATATGGACGAGGCCGTAAATTCATTTGCGGGGTAGCTCATTCAAGGCCCTCACAAATGTCTCGACCATTTTTTCGATATTGATCTCTTCCTTCACGATTCGATAGGACTCTTCGCCCATCCTTCGGAGACGC
This sequence comes from Anaerolineales bacterium, assembly GCA_031389865.1. Classification (GTDB taxonomy): domain Bacteria; phylum Chloroflexota; class Anaerolineae; order Anaerolineales; family Villigracilaceae; genus Defluviilinea. The sequence continues at coordinate 2,255 of JANMSY010000270.1, forward strand.
GCTACATCAGATAGCGCGTCTTTCATTGTGGAGAGAAGAGCATCGAAATCATCAGGCCGGATCTGCCAGCCATTTTTTTTTCGAACGAGGTCATCCTGCGTGCCATCGCCCTGGGCGACGATCACGGGAAGTCCATAACTCATTGCCTCCTGGACGGCGAGTCCGCCGGTTCCGGGCAGGACGAAGAGGTCTGCTTCCGTGAAAAAGGGCTTTAGCGCAGCCCCATGCCTGGCTCCGATAAACCCCGCGCCCGGATAGATTTCCCTGGCGAGCGATTCGAGCCTGCTGCGTTCAGGTCCATCGCCAACGATGACCAGCCGTGGACTTAATCCCAACTGGGCACAGGCGCGTAATAACAAATCAATTCGCTTACGGGCCTGGATCCTGCCGACAAACAGGATATTGGGTCGCAAGTTGAAGGTTGCAGGTCGGGCTGGAAAGGGGAAAGATGGCAGCGAGGAGACCGAGTTATGCGCAACAAAAATTTTTTCTTTTGGAAATCCAAGTGCCGCGTATTCTTCCACGCCACGCCGGCTATAGGCGATCAGCGCGTCGAACTGCCTAAGGAATGAGAGCCGGCGCATTTGACGGAATCCAGCCAAGGGCCCGGAAAGAGGCGGCGACCCCAAACCCCAGCCAATGACCGGGCGGCCGCGTCCATGCATCCAGCGGATCGCAGAAGAGGTCGAAAGATAACGCGCATTTGCCTCCATGATCAGGGCGTTGGGGTTCCAATTTCGCAGCCAGTCGATTAGCCCGCGTTGATAACAAAGATAAAGTGAGCCGCTAAAAAGGTGAATGTTTTCCCCTATTTGGTATTTGGCAATTTGTAATTGGTTCGCAGTAGTGATGCCTTCACCTGGACGTGGCAGGCCCGTGAACACACTCATCCCCCCATCGCAAGCAGAAGCCAACAGGTCAAAAAATGGAGCGCGATAGCCCGGAAGGACGCGTTGCTGAAGGGCAAGCCTGCCATGGAAACGGTTCATTGGATGGGCGCACACCTGGAAAAGATGACCGCGGTTTTGTCGCGGTATTGTTCGCACCATTGATCAGAGGATTCCACACTTTTTATTAATTCCGGTTGGGTTGCGATGGACAACAGCAGCAGATTGATGCCGTCACGTTTGAACGCGGAGTCCCACTCATCTGAGCCGTGGCTGATCTGCTGATATTCATCCATTTGTTCCGGCGGAAATGGATAGAAGCGGCTATCAATCGAGATCGGGCGCGAAGGAAGAGCAAACAGAAGATAGCTGCCAGATACATAATCGTTCCATAATGGCCCAGGCACTTCAGGGTGATCTTTCAGCCATTTCACCGCATCCACAGGTGTCATCTCAACGGCGTAGGCAGGAGGAGCCTCCGGCCACCATTTTTCTCTTATACCGGGCAGGTAAAACAGGGAAAGCGGAATAAATATACATGCCAGAATAATATTCAAAGCTGGAAAAGAAATCTTTACCGGCCTATCCAGCTTGTTGCGAGTCAGGTCAGCCAGGGGTGCAGCGGTCAGAACCGTCAGAATAAAAAGGAACCAGATCACATATCGAATGCCGGAAACTGCCAGCCAGCCAAAGCCCAGAAACCAGACCCATTCCATCATGGAAAGTTTGCGGGATGAAAATGCAGCCAGTGGAGCAAAGATCAGGGTCCAGGCAAAAAAGATGTTCATCTGCCAGCCCGCATTGAGCGGAGGTTGCCACTCCACACTATAAAACTGGTTGGAGGGTGTGGTCAGCATGAACAGCACATGTCCCCATAAATGTATGCCTTGCGGATTAAGAAGCGTACCTGCAAACATGAGAACCAGAGCGATGAATAATGACCTGCGTTCTCCATTTCCAAAGACAAGGGCTGCACCTGCAAGTAAAAACGGTAATATAAATGAACCGTGAACATTTGCCCAAATAATGGCAGTCACAGGTAAAACCCACAGAGTTTTGCTATTGCCTGAATGCCATTGGAGCAGGGCATATAAGGAAAGTGCGAATAGTGGATAAGCAAACAACTGCGCGCGCATCTGCCAGTTATTACTGCTTGCAAGTCCCAAAAGAAGGACAAGCAACGTCGCCAATCGCGGACCTGAGGTCTGCCTCGTTGCCAGCCAGATAATCCCATACGTGGAGCCAATTAATAGACCGCGCAGCAAAAATGTAAGCGACGCGCCACCCAGATCATATGCCCACCAAAAGAACACACCTGCCAGCCAGGGTTCATACACAATGGGCTGCCCTGCCTGTGTCCAGCTCATGGTCTCAATGGTCGGTACCGCACCGTTCAGTACGGTTTCCTGTCCAACTCGTACAACCCACCAATAATCCTGGGGGACAATCGCAAACAGGAATGAAAGGGTTACCAAAGGCAGGATTGCCAGACTCAGCCAGAGAAAATCGTAACTACGCGAGGAAGTGTGATTCATGAAGGGATATGCGGAGCCTGCCAGGCGGGCGATTTATGCACGTGGACAACCTTCCACGCACCGTTAAGTTTTACGATCACGCGGCTTTCATTGTGTGAAGCGACCTTCACGCCTTCAGGTGATGCCGTGCTGATGAGCAGTGTGTAGCTGGCTATGGCTGTATCGCCATAATTTTGAATATGCAAATTCGACAGGTCGAAGCGTGTCCTCGATTTGGCGTTGCCCTCCGCACCGAAGACTGTGCCGCGTTCCGCATTGGAGCCCATCATGAATTCATGGAACGGAAGGCCATCGATTCGGTGTGGCGTGATCCACCATTC
>JANMSY010000292.1:0-2740 GCA_031389865.1 Anaerolineales bacterium
GGCGTTTCAGTGGGCGGTGGGTCTGTAGGTGGTGGCTCGGTAGTAGGCGGCGGGTCAGTTGGCGGCGGTGGCTCGGTGGGGCTAGGCGTGTTGCTGGGTCTTCTTGTGGGTCTTGGAGTACGAGTCGGCAGGGGCGTACCCGTCGGTGGGACAGGAGTGAGCGTGGGAGGCCGCAGGGTAGGTGACGGAATGATGATCGGCGGATGTGTGGGTATGGATGGCGCTGTGGGAGTAAGCGAAAGCTGCTGCCGTGGCTGGTTGGTGGCCGTCGGCGGAATGCGGGTCGGTGACGGAGTCGCGGTCGGTGATGGAGTCGCGGTCGGTGTTGAGGATTGCGTGACAGTGGGAGAGGAACTGGGAGTGAAAACAAAAGTGGCGGATGGGCTGGCTGTGGGAGATTGTGTTGCCGTACTGGAAGGCGTGACAGACGCTTCCACCGTAGCCGTAGGCGTGACTGAGCCTTGCCCACTGTTCGGGATCATAAAGTCAGGGTCGAGAGACCCCTCGTTCCTCGAACCCAATATGAGGTATGGCAGGCCAAATGCGACGGCACAGATGGCAAGGATGGCTAAATACATCAAAGCAGCCCTTGTTTTATTCACTGCGGTCTTTCCTTTCGGTATCAATAAGAACTTCAGTCGCGCTTACCAAAATGAATGCATGCCATGCTTTTGCCCCTGGTCATCCACAGCGACAATTACAGACATGACAGTTTTGCATTTGGAAAGTTACGTCGTTATTGATCGCGCAGCATCCCCTTGCGGGATCGCGTAGCGGCGCAGGCGGGCATACCGAAAGGAAAGATAGAAACGTGGACTCTAAATTATTTATTCCATCTCAAATCCCCCATTCAATGTATTACAGTTCCATGCTGTTCAATAACTCCCTCAAAGCCAGCAGCTCCTCCTCCGTTGCAGATTGGGAACCATCCCCAGCGATATCATCCCCGCAGCGATGCCAGCCTTGCTTGTCGAAGATCCCGCGATGGCGGGAAGCTATCGAGATACGCCGCTGTTCACGCATTCATGCCATAGGATTCTATGTCGAGAGACATAAGATCCAATGAGGCTCCACGTTCCGTGCGAGTTCGCACCGCCTTAAAGCCTCGCTTTAGGTATAAATCCTGGGCATCAGCCGTCTCTAAAACAATTTTCTTGCAGCCTTCTACGTGGGCAATCTCAATAAGCCTCTCAAGTACCTGTAAACGATAGCCTCTCCCCTCGTATTTCTTTTTTGCAGCGATTGCTGTGATACAAAATATTCTCCCATCCGGTCGGTGGGTCACCAGGGGATTCTCGTCCAAGGCCGGCTCGTGCTCCATCAGCCATTTTTCGGAACAACCATAAGCTGCAATTTCATTCTCTGCTATCAGAATAATGAACCCATTTGGGAATGCCGTTAGTCGGAGCTGAAACGTTTCTGGCTTTTCAGCGGTTCCGTATGGAGACAAGGCCTCTGTATCAATTTCTACAACCGCCGGAATATCCTGCTCTCTGGCATTTCTCATAAATATCTTCGTGTTATCGGACATGGACTAACTCCTTATCACACCTTCGCGAAGCACCCTGCGAGGGTTAGGTGCCCCGCTCGCGGACTGTGGTTTCGATACGCCCCTCAAAGCCTGCACTGAGCTTGTTGAAGTGAGCATTCGGGGCTACTCAACCACCGCTCCCGCAGCGACATCGTCCCCTTGTGGGATATCATCCCCTTGCGGGACGGTAACCCTGGATTTCAGCCTGCCGATCAAAAGAACAGACGAAGGAGAATAATGAGGAGGAATTCAACCGCATTGAACACGATCACAACGATGGACCACCCTACTTTCACTTCCTTACGTTTCCAGCTCAACACTCCAAATACCATACCGGTCACCGGCAGGGCTGACAGAAGCAATGCGGCCAGGCTTTGCATGCCCGGCGACATCTCTGCCAGAGGCGACTCAGTTCGCAGGAGTACTCTGCTCAACAGACCGGTCAGCAGAGCAATCGTTAGCGACCATTGAAATAAAGGATTCTTTACTCGGTTAATTTCTTCTCCGGGATGTACGCTGTGAAGTCCTTTTCCAAGGAACTGAGCTATCGGTAAATAGATTTATTCAATTTGCTTGTAAGCTTTATTGATAATCAACCGCATCGGCAGGTTGACCTTCGCCCACATGTCGTCCCTGGCAAATGGGGAGATTGCTTCTCGAAGACTCGCAACGACATGATTCTCATAACTCCCCCTTGAAAGCCTTATCCAGTACGGACGGTAGCAACGCGTCCAATTCTTCTTGCGTTTGGGACTGTAACCGCCCAAAAGCATGGGCAGGCAGCGACGCCAGCCGCGCCTGGATGCTATCGAGATACGCCACGATGCATATACTGCTGAACGGTCAAAAACGAATAGCGAGTACATTATTCCAACCATTCGATGCCATACTTTTGAGATATTTTTCTGAACAGCGCATCGTCTAACGTGCCGTCCTCCTTGGCTGCGCCGACCTCATCAAAGAAATATTCCATACCGCCGGGGACGGTCATTGTCAAAAATTTTAATGGCGTCTTCAATGGATTGTAAAGTGCATGAGGAATTTTCTTCGGCAGATGGACGACGCCGCCCGCACTGGCTTGTAACTTTTTGTTATCGAGTCTGATTTCGATGCCGCCTTGTAGAACATAGACAACTTCGTCTTCATGATGGTGGGTGTGCAGTCCGTTGCCGGTTTCAGGCTCGAACTCCGCTTCAAATAGATAGAATG
>JANMSY010000320.1:0-4229 GCA_031389865.1 Anaerolineales bacterium
GCCAGCAATTGTTACTTTAGCACCTGCTGCGACAACAGTTTCTTCAACAAATTTAATTCAGGGCGATGTTATTATTTGGCATATATATTCAACGGGCAGCGCTGAGGGTACTGCTTGGGCAGAACTCGTTGAGCAAGCGAAGACGAATTTCCCCAATGTCACCATAACCGTTGTACAAGTCCCCTTCAACGATATTTTCAACAAGTATCGCACCGATGTCGCCGCTGGTGGCGGACCCGACATGTTCATTGCCCCGAATGACTCTTTGGGTGACGATGCCCGCGCCGGTTTGATCGCCGATATTACCGATCTCGCTGCTGGCAAACTCGAAGGCGTCAGTAGATTGGGTATTGACGGTATGTCCCTCGATGGCAAACTCTACGGCATTCCTGAATCCTTGAAGGCGCTTGCTTTCTGGTACAACAAATCCCTCCTGCCGACTCCTCCTGCGACTACCGACGAACTCAAGGCTCTCATGGAAGGCGGTACACCGATCGGTCTAAATTATGGCTGTTACCATATATACGGCTTTTATAGTGCTTTCGGTGGTAGGATTTTCGATGTTCAATGGAATGTTGTTGCTGACAAAGGAACAGGTGTTGTAGATACCTTCACATATTTGAATACCCTCTATCAAATCTCCAAAAAGAACGGCTGGTCTACCAACGATGATGGTTTAGTCCCTTTCACTGAACGTAAACTTGTCGCCATTATGAACGGTAATTGGGCAATGGGCGAATACCGAAATGCTCTTGGCAATAATTTAGCAGTAGTTGCACTCCCCGCGGGTCCTGCTGGTCCCGCCAAACCCATGATTGGCGTTGATGGTTTCTATTTCAATCCGAATAGCAATAACAAGGATGCTGCCGTCGAATTGGCTCTTTACCTGACTAACTCATCATCGCAAACCGTGATGATGAACGAAGCTGGTCATGTACCGGTACTCACCGATGTCACCATCACAGATCCCCTCATCCAGGGTCTCGTGGATGCCTTCAACAAGGGCATAACCATCCGCCCACAGGTTCCTGAATTGGGTAACTATTGGTCCAACTTCTGCGGCACCGATCAAATCTACGAAGATGGTGTTGCACCCGCTGATTTCGTCGAAGCCGCTGTGGAAGCTGCCAACAAGTAACTGATATAGTTTTGATCTGAATAAACAAAGTCGACTGAACAGTCGCCTTTGTTTATTATCTTGATTTATTTGTTTTATGACTTGCTTGCTAAACAGAAGGCTTCTTCTTTTGCACAGGTTTCTTGGCAGCGGGTTTCTTCACAACTTTCTTTGAAGCCGCTTTCGGCTTCGCTATTGTTTTTTTCACGACAGCCTTAACGGCTTTCGAGGCCGTTGGTTTCTTTGCCGCTGATTTTGCAACAGTTTTGGATTTAATACTGGCGGTCTTCTTAGCCGCTTTCACAGCTTTCTTCTTCCCCACAACCCTCCGCGGTTTCCTGACTTTCACTTCTTCAGCCACTTCCTCTTTCACCCCAAACATCTCATCCCACTTCGCCTGCATGGATTCAACGCCCATGCCATTTAGCGCGTTATTTACCAATTCCCAATTACTATCATCCACAAAGCGCCAATCCATGAAGACGTGATGCTGGTAGGCGCCGAGGTCGAGATAGAGTCCTTTTCCCCACAGCTCTGCACACAATCGGATGTGCTCCAAATGTGTGACGTAATCCTTGAAGATGACGAATCCTTCGAATGGCAGACCCAGGCCCTCAGCAAGGGATTTTTGCCTCTGGTCGCCTGTGTTCTTATCCAGATAAGCAGCCGAGAGTTTGATCCAGCCTTTGGTATCGGCGAAGCGGTTATGATAGACCACAAGCCCGCGTTCATCGTTGTAGACGTTTGAGTAGGCGAACACATTTTCGTCCACGCTGCCGTCGGAGAGGTAAAAGTCATAGAGCAGGAAATGCTTGACGTCGGCGAACAGGGAACGGCGGTGAAGGATCGGGAAGATCTTCCAGTCATGCCCGCTCATGAGTCCCTCGTCTGGAGTCTCATCCAATTTCGGCTTGCGGAATTCCATCCCATATTTTTCACGGAAGCCCTCGACTTGTCCGTGGCCGAACATCGGCAAACCTGGCAATGTGGCAAGCACAGTTGCCACGCCAAAATATTTGTCGCCGTTGCCATACTGCTCGATGGCGGTCTTTTCATCTGGATTGTTCATGAAATTGACATAGCGCTTGAGGATCTGCGGATCGAACTCGAGCGTATTCTTGATCGCCATACGATACTTTTCATTGTCTTCGTCGCGCAGCATATGCATGAACGCCGAGTTGTAGACACGATGCATGCCCAGTGTGCGGACAAAATAACCTTCCAGCAGCCAGAATGCCTCAGCGAGGAGCAATGTATCAGGGACCTCTGCGGCGACGCGGTCTACAACTTCACGCCAGAACTCCTCGGGAATCGCAGCGTCAAATTCAGCACGGGTCATGCCGTGCTCTGAGCGGGAGGGGATCGCTCCACCCGCGCCAGGCTCCGGGAACCATAGTCGCTGGATATGTTTCTTCGCCAATGTCATTGCCGCATCAAAACGGATGACCGGAAAATTGCGCGCAACATGCAAGATGGTTTGAATGACTGCTTCGCGAACTTCGGCTTTCAAATAATCCAGTTGGGCGGTGTCATTCCACGGGAAGGATGTGCCATCGTTGCCATGATAGATGTAACGGAGGTCGCCTGTGTGACGGTCGCGTCGTTGAAAGACCACCGCAGCATCGGTCTTATCGTAATAATGGTCTTCAAGATAGATTCCCACGCGCGACTCATCGGAAAGGTTTTCGGAATGGAACGAATAGGAAGGGTAGGGCGAATAAGGCAGGGACACGAACCAGTCGGGATGTTCGATCACCCACTGCGAGTCAATGCCCATGTGATTTGGAACCATGTCTGCAGAGAGGCGTATGCCGCGCTGCCATGAACGCGAACGCAGATTCTCCAACGCAGACCAGCCGCCCAGATCATTCGCGATATCGTAGGAATGCAGTGAGTACGCCGAAGCGACTGCATCCGCGTCACCCATACGTTGCTTGATCTTCTGGCTTGCGCTGCTTCTTTCCCAGAGACCGATCAGCCATAGACCTGTGAAGCCGCGCTCACGCATCAGGTCCAATTCCTCGTCAGGGATCTGATCGAGGGTTTGGATCCAGCGACCGTATTTGCGGGAGAGTTGTTCGAGCCAGACGTAGGAATTCTTGGCAATGAGGACAAGACGCGGCATCCATTCCTTGTCAGGGCTGTAGCGCTCGTATTCGTGATACTCGCTGCCGGCAAAGGTCTGCAGCGGGACATCGGGCTTGAAGTCGGTATGTCCATGCTGACCGCGATGCGTGACTTCTTCGCGCAAAAAGTCCATGCCGCGTACGATGCGGGCAGTAAACTTGTCGTCGAGGAGATGTCCCCATTTATCAAGTATGAACTGCAGTTGACCTTCGAGTGAGTAGGGTGAGGCTTCTGAAGGAGCACGAAGGATCTCAAATAGAGATTCCCGGGAACCCTGGATCTCCAGGTTGTCTTTCGTCAATTGGGTGAAAAATGAGTCAAGGGCGGCGATCAGGTTTTTATAGGCTGTGGGCGCAAGTGGCTCATCATCCACCAGCTCCAAAAGCGTGTTTACTGCAGGGTTGGCGTTGTGCAAATAAACAAATAATAATTCTTCAACAGTCTTTACAAGTCCATCTTTCTCCAGGGATGCAAGCAGCTTCTCGATATATTCTTCAGGCTTTACTTCACCGCGGTATACATGATCAGGAGGAAATTCTGAAACGAACTTTTCCTGTGTCGTTTCAACAGATTGCGCGCCAACCCTTGCTTCCACGAAGGAGACTGCACTGTTCATGAGGGTCGGTGGTGCATAATGCCGGACGAGCAGGCGCAGCGCTTCATCGATGAGCTGCATGGCGTATATATCGGAGGCAGATACCTGCTCGGTCCGATGCGCTGACATTTGGGAGGCAAACCTGCGGGCGGAGGAAAAATCTGCAAAGGACACGCCTCCATCCGGGCGGAAGAAATCCGAACTAAATTGATATGTATCGCGGGAGGTTTTAGTGATGAGCATACGACAATGATAACCTATTACCGCTCGTTCAGTCACGGATTAACCCCTGCTTACAAAGCGTGGACAGGTTTGAGACTCGGGTTTACATAAAGAGTGGATAATTGTGTGGGCTTGCCCAATAGTTTCACCACGGAGTACACGGAGAAC
>JANMSY010000343.1:0-4400 GCA_031389865.1 Anaerolineales bacterium
CCATGGATAGCTTTGGTGACGCGATCATTCCCGGATGGATGATGGATTATTACTTCCAATTGGACAGGGATTCAGATGAATATTATCTCGTAGCTGTGTTCAAAGACAAAAACACCTACCAGGCCAACGCCGATTCGCCGCAACAACATGAACGTTATCTGCAATTCCGTTCATTTCTTACGGCAGATCCGGAATGGAATGACGGATCTATTGTCTCTGCCACAGGCCCAAACGCAAAAGGGTAGCTCAAAGTGATACAAAAATACAAAAAGACGGCTCAAATTTTGAGCCGTCTTTTTGATGATCAGAAACGGATTATTTACTCGAGCACGATGTTCGCGCCCGCTTCTTCCAGCTTCTTCTTGGCCTCGTTGGCAGCATCCTTGCCAACGCCGGTCAGGATCTTGCCACCAGCGGTTTCTGCCATGGTCTTGGCTTCACCGAGACCGAGTTGGGTCAACTGGCGGATAACCTTGATGACGTCGATCTTCTTGGCGCCAGGATCCTTGATGACCACATCGAACTCGGTCTTCTCTTCGACAGGTTCAGCAGCGGCAGCGGCGGCACCCGGCATGGCCATCGCCATCGGAGCAGCGGCGGAGACGCCCCACTTATCTTCGAGCAATTTCACCAGGTCAGCCGCCTCGAGGACGGAAAGTGTGGAAAGTTGTTCCACGAGTTGTTCGAGCTTTTCAGCCATTGTGTAGATACTCCTAACTTACTTAAGATAATTTGATTGTGACTGCATAATATTCAAGCCGATTACGCCGCGGCATTCACTTCGTTCGCTTTCTCTGAGAAAGCTTTGATAACAGCCGCCAAACCACGAGCGGGCTCAGCGATGGTGCGGACAAGTTTGCCAGCAGGAGCCTGCAAAACTCCGAGCAGTTGAGCGCGTACAACGGGCAGCGGCGGCATATCAGCCAGTGCTTTAACTTGTGCTGTACTGAGCGCTTGTCCGCTCATGTAACCGCCTTTCACTTTAATGAACTCATTGCCTTTCATGGCATCATTAAGTGCCTTTGCGGTCAAAGCGGGATCCGTAAATGCAAAGGAAACAGCAGTACTCTTCACCATCAGCTCATCGGGAATACTCATACCGCTGGCTGCAAAAGCGCGGCGCGCCAGCGTATTCTTCACGATATGGAACTCACCACCGGATTCGCGAATCTTGCTGCGGATATTATCCAGAGCCTTCATCTTTACGCCGGTATATTCCACAAGGATTACGGCCTGACTACGCTTCATCCATTCTGTGTACGTAGCCAGTACTTCATCTTTACGTTCTTTTGAAATTGCCAAAGGACATTCACCTCCTTTCAATAAAAAGTCTTTGCCACCCGCTGCGCGAGGCAAAGACTTTGGCAACACCCACTATGGAGGTGGTAATTGCTTTTCGTCCTCACCTGAGCAGGATATTAAGTCCCTCTCTCGAGAGACACCCGCCTTCATTGGCGAAGTGGCTTACTACAGCCCTGGTGTTTTTCCAGGACAGGTTTATCGAGTAATTTTACTCGGCTGCCTCAAGTTTGTGCGTATCACTGGGGTTTACTTTAATGCCAGGTCCCATCGTTGTAGCGATGGTGATACGTTTAATATACTCACCCTTTGCGCCCGATGGACGTGCCTTATGAACGGCATCCATCAATGCGGCAAAGTTTTCCAAAAGTTGATCAGCGCTGAACGAGACCTTGCCAACTGAAACATGGATGTTGGCTGTCTTATCCAAACGGAATTCGACACGACCAGCTTTCGCTTCCTTGATGGCCCGCGGCAGATCATTTGCACTGACCACGGTACCAGCCTTGGGGTTCGGCATGAGACCGCGCGGCCCAAGTACACGTCCGAGACGGCCGACTTTACCCATCGCATCCGGTGTGGCAATTGCGACGTCAAAATCAAGCATACCGCCTTCGATTTTTTTCAAAGTCTCATCATCATCCGCCACAAGGTCAGCGCCCGCCGAACGAGCAGCAGCAGCGCCTTCACCTTGTGCGAATACCAATACGCGGACGGTCTTGCCCAACCCATTCGGCAGGACGACTACATCACGCACCTGTTGATCAGCCTGACGGGGATCAAGCGCAGTGCGCATGTGAACTTCAACCGTTGAATCGAATTTGGTAATCGCGGTTTCTTTCGCGAGGGCGACTGCCTCACGCGAAGAATATTCCTTATCCAAATCCACTTTAGCCAGAGCGGCCTTATATTTTTTTCCGTGTTTAGCCATTTTATCCTCCGTGGTGCAAGCAGGTCACAAAAAGCGACCCTCCCACAAATTTAGTCAGTAACATTGATGCCCATTGAGCGGGCTGTACCTTCAACCTGCTTCATCGCGCCTTCAAGATCGATCGCATTCAGATCCTTCATCTTCAATTCTGCGATTTCCTTCACCTGTGCGCGCGTCACCCTGCCGACCTTTTCCTTGTTAGGAACGCCGGAACCCTTCGCAACCTTGGCAGCCTTTCGGAGCAACACTGCAGCGGGCGGTGTCTTCAACACAAATGTGAATGAACCATCTGTGTATACGGTAATTTCTGCAGGAAGAACTTCACCCTGACGATTTGACGTGCGGGCGTTGTATTCCTTACAGAAAGCCATGATATTGATACCATGACCCGCCAACGCAGGACCCACTGGGGGTGCCGGGTTAGCCTTTCCAGCTTCAAGCTGGAGACGAACGATTGCCTTAAACTTCTTAGCCATTTTTACTCCTTAGTGGTTTTAGCGGGCGATTTACGTGTACCAAGCGCTCTCCTTGGTGTGGGACGCCCTCCCACCGCATCAGGTTATGGATTGGGACTCTCAGTTCCTTCCCAGCCGCAACCTGCTACCGTTTAATTTATGCTTTCTCAACCTGCAGGAAATCCAACTCTACAGGTGTTTCACGCCCAAAGAACGAAACCATCACTCGAACCTTTGTGCGTTCCATGTCGATTTCTGAGACAACACCGCGGAAGTCATTAAAGGGTCCATCAACAATACGGACGCGTTCACCAACTTTATACGTAACCTTTACCGTGGGTGCTTCGGCTTCCATGCGCTTGATGATCTGGGATACTTCTTCGGGGCGTAGTGCGGTGGGATTATTTCCCATACCCACGAAGCCTGTCACGCCCGGGGTATTGCGGACCACATACCACGATTCTTCGGTCAGAGCCATATTGACCAACACATAACCGGGGAAGATATGTCGCTCCACCGTGCGGCGCTTGCCATCCTTGACTTCGATCTCTTCCTGCGTGGGAATGACGACGTCGAAGATGCTGTCCTTCATGCCCATCGTTTCAATACGCTGTTCAAGGTTATGCCGAACTTTATTTTCATAACCAGAATAGCAGTGGATCACATACCACGCCGGGCCTTCAGGAGTATCGGAGGGAAGTAATTCAGACGAAGACGAAGGCAGCTTCTTAGCAGCAGGAACGCTTACATCATCCGAGTCATCCGTTGCGTCGGAAGAATCTGATCCGCTCGCTGGAACGTCAACAGAGTCAGACTCAACTACCGAAGCAGATGCATCCAATTCTGACAAGGGAGACTCAATGGGAGTTTCCTCCTCATTTGATTCCGCTGTATCACGTTCAAACTGCTCTTGCGGTTCCTGCAAAGACATGACGACCTCAAATTCCTTCGACTACAAACCCAATAACAGATTCAAAAGGCCACGAGCGCCTGCATCAGTAATACCCAGGATGGCGCCCATAACAAACATAACCAGCAGAACGAGCAGGGTTAATTGCCGCGCTTCAGGCCAGGTGGGCCATGAAACCTTACGCAACTCGCCTGTGGTTTCGCGAAAGAATGACTGGATCGCGTTGGTTCTTTTGTTTTTATCTTTCTCAGCCAAGGTTTGCTCCTTTGAGATTCTTACGGCTAAAACGCCGCCCTACTTCAGCGGCGTTACCGTTGTTTTACAGGCCAGGCAGGACTTGAACCCACAACCGCTCGTTTTGGAGACGAGTGCTCTACCAATTGAGCTACTGGCCTACAGTGGTAGAGGCGCAGAGCACCTCTACCTTATCAAACTATTTCGTTTCGCGATGCATTGTGTGTTTCCTGCAACGCGGACAAAATTTACTAAATTCCATGCGATTAGGATCGTTGCGACGATTCTTCTCTGTGGTGTAATTTCGCTCTTTACAATCATTGCATTGAAGCGTAATGACCGGGCGAACATCCTTCTTCTTGGAAGCCATTCTTACGTACCAACTTTCTCTTTATTCAATAATTTTGGTCACGACACCCGCGCCGACGGTGAGACCGCCTTCACGGATGGCGAACTTTGAGCCCTGCTCGAGAGCGACCGGCACGATCAATTCCACGGTCAGGTTGACATTGTCACCTGGCATGACCATCTCCACACCTTCCGGCAGGTTGATGTTGCCCGTCACATCCAT